>CALVXE010000082.1 GCA_944368795.1 uncultured Clostridia bacterium
CTCTTCCCCGAACTTGCGGGCAAGCCGATCGCCGTATGCGGCGATAAAGAGGCGCGGCACGGCATCGTGCTCGCCAAAAGCGAGGAAGCGAAGCGCTGCGGGGTAAAGACGGGCGACGTCATCTGGGAAGCCAAGCGCAAGTGCCCGAACATAATTATCCGTCCCGTCCGCTTCGGGGAATATGTGCGCCAGTCGCGCGCCGTGCGCGATATCTATGCTCGCTATACCGACCGCATCGAGCCGTACGGCATCGACGAATGCTGGCTGGACGTTACTCACAGCGGCATATTCGGAAGCGGTGAAGAGATCGCCGAACGCATCCGCCGCGAAGTCCGCGAAGAGTTATCGCTCACCGTATCGGTCGGCGTCAGTTTCAATAAAATCTATGCAAAACTTGCCAGCGATTTGAAAAAGCCCGACGCCGTAACGGTGGTCGACAAGCAGAACTTTCGCGAGAAGATCTTTCCCTTGCCCGTGTCCTCGCTGTTATACGTGGGCAGGGCCACGGCGGCGCGCCTGGAAAAGATCGGCGTCAAAACGATCGGGGAATTGGCCGCGGCTGACCGGAAATTTTTGACCGACTATTTGGGGAAATGGGGAGCGACGCTCTCGTCGTATGCGCGCGGGGAAGACGAGTCTCCCGTCCGCAGGCTGGATGAAAAAGCCGATCTGAAATCGGTGGGGAATTCGCTGACCTATTTCGAGGATATAAAAAAGGCGGAAGACGTCAAGCGGCTCTTGTACGTCCTGAGCGAGAGCGTCGCCGCCCGCGTAAAGGATGCGGGCCTCGGCAAAGCGGATACCGTGCATCTGTGGGTGCGCGATTCGGACATGAAAAATTATTCCTGGCAGAAAAAAGTGCGCCCGACCGCGCTCTGCGGCGAAATTTCCGAAGCGGCGTACGCGCTCTTTTGCGAGCGCTATGCCATGCGCCGTCCGGTGCGCGGCGTCGGAGTTACCGTTTCCGGTTTCGATAAAGGAGTCGAACAGCTCTCTTTCGAGTCGTTCGGCGGCGATTACGAGAAGAAGGCTCGGGCAGAAGCGGCCGTGGGCGAAATACGCAAAAAGTACGGCTATTCGAAGATCCAGCGCGGCATCATGTTCGAGGACAGGCTGGCGCTGTCGATGGACGTGCGCGGCGAACGGCTTGTTCGCCCGGCCGGCGTCGACGGCGCGGTCGCCTCGCAGGACGAAGGGGAGTACGAACATATCCCGCTCGGAGAAGAACCAACGGAGGAAGAATGAAAAAACAAAAATTCGGCATCAGAGAATTTGCCGCAAAACACGGCCTCACGCTCGGCAAACACTGCTGTTACGGCGTATATAAGGGTTTCCGCGTACATGTCAAATATGTCGCGATGGGGAACCCCGCCTGCCTGATCACCGTGGTTACCGATACGAAAGGGCGAGACAAAGATATCGAAAAATATCTTGAAAAGAATAAAAAAGATCTCAAACTTACCCATTTCGGCGTCGTCGGTATCGGGCTGATGGTAAGCCCGCAGCTGTATCGCGGAATATTTCGGCAGGTGGAAGAGATCTTGGATAAGATTGTGGCACACCTGTTTAAATTGGACTGCCCGGGTGCGGAAATATGTCCTTACTGCGGCCTGCCGCTGGAAGGCGGTACGATCGAAATGGAAGAATCCGGCATCGTATTCAAGGCGCATGCAAGCTGTTTCGAACGCGCCTACGAAGCCGCCGCGCGCAAGGAAGAGGAGGAAAAGAACCGTCCCGATAAAAAGGGGGCGGCTCTCGGCGGCGCTTTTTTGGGCACACTTGCGGCATCGGCCGCCTTCATCCTCATGTTTTTGTGGTGGAATTTTGCGGCGATCGCAGCCGCTGTCGCGGTGCTCCTCGGCGCTTGGCTGTACGCAAAATTCGGCGGCAAGAATACTTCCTTTAAAGTCGTCTCCGTATCCCTGCTCTCTCTGATCGTGATGCTTGCCGTATTCGCTCTCTGTCTCTTTTTGCAGGCGAATGCGGATATGGACGGTTTTACCGGCAGCGTTATCGATAAAATCGTTACAGATATTCAAAACGATGCGGGCTATCGCAACGGGATCCTGCTGAACTTCATATTTATTTTCGTATTCGACGCGATCGGGGCTGCGTATATGCTTTTTTCCTATTTGCGCGGGCGCAAAAAGCTCACGAGGAATATGCGGCGACTCGGCGGCGCAAACTGATGGGGGGGGGGTTGATTCTATGCTCATTGACTTTCATGCGCACGCCTTTCCGGATAAGCTGGCGGCGGGGGCGGTCTCTTCGCTCGCGCAGCGCGCGCATATTCCCTCTTTTTCAAACGGCACGGTTTCCGATACGCAGCGCATCATGCGCGAACAGGGCGTCGGCCGCTATGTGCTGTTAAATATTGCCGTCTCCCCGAGAACGGAAAAAAACGTCAACGATTTTGCCGTATCTCTTTCAGGGAAAAAAGAGATCGTCCCTTTCGGATCCGTCCATCCCGATTCCCCCAATGCGCTTGCCGAATTGGAGCGGCTGAAAAGGGCGGGGATCAAGGGGATAAAGTTTCACAACGAATACCAAAATTTTTTCGTGGATGACGAAAAGGCCTTTCCGATTTATGAACGGTGCGCAAAACTGGGCTTTATCATGCTGTTTCACGGCGGGGCGGATCTCGGCTTTCAGCCGCCCGTAAAAACGCCGCCTTCCCGCATGCGCAGGGTCTGCCGCGCTTTTCCCGAAGCGAAGATCGTCGTCGCGCATCTGGGCGGCCAACGCATGGAAGAAGAGGCGGTCGATTGCCTGGCCGATACGACCGCATATATCGATACGAGCTATGCGGCACGCGCGGCCTCGGCAGAAACGGGCAGACGGGTCATCGAGGCGTTCGGTTTCGACCGCGTGTTGTTCGGCACCGACCTTCCGTGGGACACCCCGGAGCACACGCTTGCCTATCTCGAAAGCATGGGCTTTTCCGACGAGCAGAAGGCGAAAATTTACTATCGGAACGCGCAGCGGCTGTTGGGCGAGTAATGTTGTTGCAGCCGATCGGTCGAAGCATAAAAGCGGGAAGCCCGCCGTACAGGCGGGCTTCCCGCTTTTTGATCTGAAAGTTCATTCTTTTACGCACACGCCGAGCGCGCGCAAAAACTCCGCGCACTGGAAGGGGTTTACGGTCGCTCCTTTAATTTCGGCAAGCGTTTGCGACAGCGAAAGCCCTGCCAGATTGCAGTCGCTCAGATCGATTCCCTTGAGCATAGTCCCGTAAAAATTCGTGCGCACAAATCGGCAGTGCGAAAATTCCGCTCCGTTGAAAGTACAGGAAGCGATGTCCGCATACGAAAAGTCGCACTCTTTGGCAAGTACGGCCCGCCATTTCCCCGCATTAAAATTGCCGTAGGAAAAATTGCTTTTGATAAAAGAAACGTCGCGGAAATAACATTCCGAAAAGTCGCTTCCCACTCCTTTGCAGCCTTCCATGCGTACTCGCCGCAGGGAAGCGCCGCACAGCGCCGCGCCCGAAAAATCGCAGTTTTCAAACACGGCGTCGCAAAAGTCGGCGCGGCGCAGGTCGGCATTCGCAAATTTGCAGTTTTCGAAGCGTGCGCGCAAAAATTCCGCGCCCGCCATGCGGCAGCCGCCGAATTCTCCCTGCAGCCGCACATCTTCCATCGTTTCGCCGTTCCGCACGGCAAGGTACAGATTTTCCGCGGAGATTTCCGAATATTCGTCCGCGGGCTCCGGTGATAAAAGTTTCATACAAAGAGCATACTCCGAAACGGCAAAATTGTCAACGATTTTTTGTTTGAATCGGATTTCGTCCGTCGAGCGGCGGGGCGAAATCTTGACTTTTTTTTTCAAAAAGTGTATGATGTTAACGAATATAAAATTGTACCGAACAATGCTATGAAAAAAACTCTTATTCGCAATTATGCAAAACTGATCGCCCGCGTCGGCGGCAACATCCAAAAAGGCCAGCGGGTCGTGATCACCGCACAGACCGATCAGCAGGAATTTATCGCCGTGCTCGCGGAAGAATGCTACCGCGCAGGCGCTGCCGACGTCGTCATCGACTGGCAGAACATGCCGCTTGAAAAGCTCGCCGCGCGCTTCGAAACGGTGCGTGAGTTGGGGGCGGTTACGCCTTGGGAAGAGGCGAAGCTGGCATATCGTGCGGAAACGCTCCCCGTTACGATCAAGATTCTTTCCGCCGATCCGGACGGCATGCGCGGCGCCGACCGCGAAAAACTTACACTCGCTTCGATGGCGCGTTCCGCGATCACAAAACCGTATTCCGACAGGATGTCGAACCGCCATCAGTGGTGCGTCGCGGCAGTGCCGTCGCCGGGGTGGGCAAAAAAAATATTCCCCGAAGAGCGCTCGAATACGGCCGTCGAAAAATTGTGGGAGCTGATCTTACAGGTTTCCCGCGCGGACGGGAAAGATCCCTTTACCGACTGGATGTGGCACAACCGTGCCCTGCGCGATAAGTGCGATAAGGTCAATGCGCTCGGGCTTCGTGCTTTGGAATACGAAAGTTCCAACGGGACCCGCCTTCGCGTCGGCCTCATCAAAGAAGCGAAGTTTATAGCGGGCAAAAAGAATACGGCGCAGGGGATCTATTTTAATCCGAATATTCCCACCGAAGAATGCTTTACGACCCCCAAGAAAGGGGAGGCGGAAGGCATTGTGTACGCCGTCAAACCTCTCTCTTACGGCGGAGAACTCATTGAAAACTTTTGGCTTCGCTTTGAGGGCGGCAGGGCCGTCGAATGCGGCGCCGAAAAAAATCAGGCTCTGCTCGAAAAGATCGTCGCCATGGACGAGGGGGCTTCCTATCTCGGCGAAGCGGCGCTCGTTCCCTACGATTCGCCGATCAACCGTACGGGTATCCTCTTCTACAACACCCTTTTCGACGAAAACGCCTGCTGCCATCTCGCTTTGGGGCGCGGATATTCCAATACGATTGAAGGGTTTGAAAGTTATTCCAAGTCGGATTTTGCCGATATGGGCGTAAACGACTCTTCCGTCCACGTCGATTTTATGATCGGGAGCGAAGATTTGAAAATTACGGGCATAACCCAAACGGGGGCGCGCGTGCCCGTGTTCGAAAACGGGGTATGGAGCGCCGCTCTGCGCTGAAGAGGAGGCTTACAATGCAGAAAACAGTTTTAAAAAATTATGCCAAGCTCCTCGCCCGCGTGGGGCTGAACGTGCAGAAAGGGCAGGAAGTTATCATCACTGCGGAAGCGGACGATCAGCCGGAATTCGTCGCCTTTTGTGCGGAAGAATGTTACCGCGCGGGCGCGTCGAAAGTGCGCGTCGAATGGACGAGCCAAAAGATATCCCGCCTGGGGGCGCTTTACCGCAGCGAGGAAGTCATGTCCGAAGTGCAGCCCTGGCAGGAAGAAAAACTGCGCTGCGAGATCCGGAATTTGCCCGCGCGGCTGTATCTCGAAAGTGAAGACCCCGACGGCATGAGCGGGATCGATGCGGAAAAATACGCCCGCGCTCTGCAGGCCCGTCAGAAGGTCATCAAGCCTTACCGCGATAAGATGGAAAACAAATACCAGTGGTGCATCGCGGCGGTCCCCGGCAGGAACTGGGCGAAAAAAGTCTTCCCCAAAGAGAGTGCGGCAGGCGCGGAAGAAAAACTTTGGCGGGCCATATTGTCCGCGTCGCGCTCGTTGGAGGGCAATCCTATCGCAAATTGGCAGGCGCATAACCGCGACCTGGAATCCCGCTGCGCCTATCTCAATTCGCTGGGGCTGCGCACTCTCGAATACAAGAGCTCGAACGGTACCGACCTCCGCGTCGGCCTGATGCGGGAAGGGGTGTTTGCCGGCGGCGGCGAAAGGACTCTTTCGGGCGTCTTTTTCAATCCGAACATTCCCTCCGAAGAGGTGTTTACCAGCCCCAGGCGCGGAGAAGCGGAGGGGATCGTGTACTCGACCAAGCCTCTCTCGTATCAGGGGCAGCTGATCCGCAATTTTTCGGTGCGGTTTGAAGCGGGGCGCGTAACCGAGGTGCACGCCTCGCAGGGAGAAGCGGTTTTGAAAAAGATCGTCGGCATGGACGAAGGCGCCGCGTATTTGGGCGAATGCGCCCTCGTTCCGTACCGTTCGCCGATCCGCGAAAGCCGCGTCCTCTTTTACAATACGCTGTTCGACGAAAACGCCGCCTGCCACCTCGCGCTGGGCAGGGGGTTCACCAACTGCGTGCGCGGGTACGAAAACATGTCGGACGAACAGCTGCGCCTTCTCGGCGTCAACGATTCGATGGTGCACGTCGATTTTATGATCGGCAACGACGATCTCGAAATCACGGGCATTTCGGCCGAGGGAGCGCGCGTGCCGGTTTTCAGAAACGGAAACTGGGCGTTTTGATGCCAAATAACAAAAACAAAAACGCAAGAGCGCCCCGCATAAAACGGGGCGCTCTTTGTCGCGTGAAATATTTATACATACAGTTTTGCGCGGCTTAAAAGCGCAAAAAGCAGAATGATCAAAAGCACGCAGAGGGCGTTTACGGCAATTGCCAGCCAAATTCCCGCGAAGGCC
>CALVXE010000083.1 GCA_944368795.1 uncultured Clostridia bacterium
AGGGCGGAGAGAAGCATGCTTCTCTCCGCCCTTGCATATATATTCGATCCCTCTTTTTATATTGGATCCTGCGCTGTCCGCCTTATCGCGCCGCGCGCCCGCGCAGGGAGATCTCGTCCTTGCAGCGCCGAATGCGCTTTTTGATGGGGTGGCACCAGAAGATGGAAACGATCCACAGCGCCAAAAGGCACAGCGCGGAAATAAAGGTCAGTCCGCCGAAGGCGATCGCCGGCAGGGCGGGCATCTCGCTCACGATCTGCGGCAAAAATTTCAGCGCCAGCGTCGGTGCAAGCCAGCAGATCGCAAAGGGGAACAGCCCCGTCAGCTTCACGTACCACATGCCCACCTTTTTGTTTTTGAGGAAGATGTGCAAAAGCGCCAGCAGCGCCAAAAGCGCCCACAGTCCGGCGCAGACGACGGCAGCAATGCCCGCGGCCTTAAACGCCGTCTGCAGCAAATTCATCGTGTCTGCGGGGATTTTATCGAGCAGCTCGTCCGTCGTGGGGATATCGGGCGCGTTTTCGCCCTCTCCGAGGTTGGTCAGCAGGTTGGAAGTGCTGATGGTGCCCGTCTCGTCCCGCATCAGGTCTACCGCTTCGTCGAAGCTGTCCGAAATCGCGCTCTTGTCCTCGTCCGAAAGGGTGATGTTCAACTGCTCTTGCGCGAGCTGTTCGCACGAGGCGAGGAAAGTCGCTTTCGCTCCCTCCGCGTCCTGCGCGTTCAGCTGCTGAATGGTCTGCTCAAAACCGGAAGTGTCGATTTCCGCATAGTCGAGTTCCCCCAGCCCCGCTTCCTTTACGGCCTCCGCCGCCACGATCGCGACCATCGAAGGCATCATCTGTTCGGCGAGCGTCTCCACCGTATCCATGGCGCCGGAAACGGAATTTTCGATCACCGCGCGCACGCCCGAATCGTCCGCAGCGAATCCCGCGTTCAACATGTCGCGCATGGTCAGCGAAATCGCGATTTCCGTATTTACGTCCTTGAACAGGAACCGAAGCTGCTCTTCGCTGAACCCTTCCGTGCCGCCGCTCTCTCCGTCCGTGCCTTCGCTCATCGAATCGAACACGGAAACGACCAAGTCCTCGTTGACGGGAACTTTCACGCTGATCCAGGCTCCCGCCGCCAGCGAGATCGCGGCGATCAGCGCGATGATCAGGATCGCGATATTGGGCGCGATCAGCTTTCGGTGCAGTTTTTTCTTTTCGTGCTCGAGCTCTTCGCCCGTAAGCTGCGAATAATCCGCCTTCATATTTTTCTCCTTGCATCCTTTTATTTATGATAATACATTATAAATTGTTTTGCCGCCGTTTGTCAAGCGCATTGAACATACCGCGCGGCCCTCTCTTTGCCGGCAGCCGAAAAATTGCGCTAAGAGCGAAAAACTGTTTTCTTGTTCAGATTTTTGCTTGACATTCGTCGCGGGTTGTATTAAAATAATACCGTTGATTAAGTGCTTTGGGCGAAGGAGGGTTGAAAGGAATGTCCACGATCCGTGTCGGAGAGAACGAGTCGATCGACAGCGCTCTGCGCCGTTTTAAAAGAAAATGCTCGCGCGACGGCATCATCGGAGATCTTCGCCGTAAAGAACATTACGAGAAGCCTTCGGTGCGCAGGAAAAAGAAGTCGGAAGCGGCTCGCAAAAGAAGCTCAAAAAATTAAGTACAAAAGCCTGTTATGAAAATAACGGGCTTTTTGTTTGCGCGAAAATGCTCGTAAGGGGAGGAAATA
Organism: uncultured Clostridia bacterium; assembly: GCA_944368795.1. Classification (GTDB taxonomy): domain Bacteria; phylum Bacillota; class Clostridia; order Christensenellales; family Borkfalkiaceae; genus Borkfalkia. The sequence continues at coordinate 1,732 of CALVXE010000083.1, forward strand.
TGTCGAAAACGGTCGAAAGAAGTTTCAAAAGCATCGCCAAAGAGGCCAAAACCCGTTTAAAGAGCGGCTTTTGGCAGAACTGCAAGGAAGAGCTTTCCGACGAACTCGAGCGCGCCCGCACCCTGGGCGTCAGCGAAAGCCGCGCCTGCCGCTATTTTACGGGCAAAGTAACCTGTACCATCCGCGGCGGCGGGGAAGACGACGCCTTTTACGAAAAGGTCCGCGCCCTTCTCGTTTCCGAAGGGGAGGTGTCCGACGCGATCGGCCGCCTCACCGATCATTCCGTGTACGATAAGCTGTCGTACGAAGAAAAACAGCGCTACACCCTCACCCTTTCCGAGCGGTATTTAAAGGCGCTGGAAAGGTTCCGCCGCGAATCGGAATTCAAGCGGGTATGAACACCCCGCAAAACTGTTGAAAGGGCAGCAAACCCCCGGAGCTTCCGAAAAGCAGTCTCCGAGGGTTTGTGTTTTTATGCCGTGGGCCGGTTCGCCTTGTTTTGGCAATTGCACTTCATTACGATATCCTGTTCGTAATTGCCGAACCCTTTTCCGAACAGATTGAATCCGCCCGCATATTTTGCATTGCGTTTCGTATAAATCGAAAATAACAGTCTGTTTCCTTGCCCGAGGTTCAGGTCGTCCAATGTTAAAGTATTGCACTGTTCGCCGTTCAGCCAAACCCCGTCCCTGTCAATTTTAATGCGCAAAAGCAGGCCGTACTGCGTGTATTTGTTCGGCCACCATGCGGGGTTCAGTTTTCCCCGTCGGTCTCCGAAATCTCCCGGGGAAGTATATGTCAGGATTTCCGTTTCGTTTACGGCAAAGGAAATCTCGCTCTTCCAGTCGTTGCGGTAATAGGGGGATTCCGAGCAGATTTCCAAAGAAAATTCGATTTCGTTTACAATATGATCCTTCGCAAACGAATTACCGAACGCATACGTAAATTTTCCGCCGTCCGTACACAGCAGCTGCGCTTTGAATCGGCAGGTTTCGAATACATTTTTTTCCAAGTAAAAAATATCGCTGTCCGTGGCGATGCGCAGATAGTTCGCAACATCGGCGTCTATATAATCTCCGATCCCGATGCTCTGTTCGAATGTCTGCCGCGCATCTGCGTTTTTCGGCTGGGTAGAGATGGCGATTTCCGAAAAATTGATGTAAAATATCAGAGTTTTTCCCTTTTTATTGGGCTGGCAGCGGCTGAAAACCAGTTTCGCCTCTTCCAAAATTTTCAAATGAAAGATCGCCGTCGAATTGGTAATATCGTTGCTTTTGGCAATTTCCGTGATCGAGCGCGGCTGCGTGAGCAGCTGTTCCAAAAAGTTCAGCCGCAGCGGATGCGCCAATGCGCGCGCAATGGCTTCGATCTGCCTTTTATCGGCACTGTCGAGGATGCTTGCCCGGACGATTCCGTCATAATTGATTTTTTGTTCGTTGTCAAACATGGTTTTCTCCCTTGTTTGCTTTTATTTTAAAACTATAGTTGACAAATGTCAACTGAATTTAAAAAAATTATATAAATTCAGTATACTTGATTCTTTTTTGCCTGTATGGTAAACTAATTTCGTTAATTCCGAATCGGCAAAAAAGGAGGAAAATATATGCTGAAGCGAATCATTGGAATTTTTTTAGCCGGCGCATTGGCGTTGTCGCTGTTTCTGGCGGTCGGCTGCAGTGCTCCGGACGGACAGCAAAATGACCCCGGCGGCGCGCAGATCGAAACTCCGGGCGAAGAAGAACCGGGAGGAGAAGTTCCGGGTGAGGATCTCCCGGCGGGAGGGGACGAAGACGAGGTCCCCGAATATACCGTAACGTATTACGACAGCGACGGAACGACGGTTTTGGCAACGGAAAAATTTGCGGAAGGTGAAATATTGGCAAACAGAAATTTGGGCGCGGACCGTGCAGGGTACAGTAAAAGTTGGACGGATAAAGAGGGGAACGCCGTTTCGTTCGGTTCCCCCGTCGAAGAGGATCTTTCGCTCTATCTGCGGTACGATCTTACGGGCGCAGCAAAATTATATTCGCGCGACGTTTTGGATAAAATCAAAACGCCTGCCCCAATTGACTTTTCTCCTTCGGAAGATACATATCGGAATTACCGCTATTTTGCGATGAATATGAGCCTTGAAGTTACGCCGCAGGGCAGGCTGTGGAGCTGCTGGATCGGCGGGGAAGACGGGCCGGGGGCATTTCTGATCGCGACCTACAGCGACGACGGCGGTCAGACCTGGGAAGATATTCAGTTTGTGATCGATCCGCACGATAAATCGCTTCCGTTGATGATGAATACGCACATCGGCGCGTTTTGGTGCGACCCGCTCGGAAGGTTGTGGCTCTTTTATCAGCAGTCGTTCGGCATGTGGGACGGCAGCGGAGCCAATTTTTATATTCGCTGCGACGATCCGGATGCTTCCGAGCCCGTATGGACGCAGCCCGTATACATCGGTCCCGGCGCCTCCATCAAAAAGCCCATCGTAACTTCACAGGGCGAATGGATCCTGCCCGTATCCATATGGGAGCGCTGGCATATCACGGCTCCTCTGCAAGACTGTTACAGGGAATTGGATAATATACGCGGCGCAAACGTCTATGCGTCCGACGATGAGGGCGAAACCTGGTCGTATCGCGGCGGCGTTATCTTTAAAGACAGCAATTTTAACGAGCATTCCGTCGTTGAGCTTTCGGACGGAAGGCTGATGATGTATTCCCGCTGTTCGTCGAGCATTAAAAAGAGTTATTCTTCAGACGGCGGAAGGACTTGGACGAACGAAGAAGTCGCTTTCAGCCATGTCAACAGCATGGCAACGATCCGCACTCTCCCTTCGGGAAATCTTCTGCTCGTAAAACACGGTAAGACAATGTCCGAAGTAACTTCCGGCAGAAGCAATCTTACCGCTTATGTTTCAAAGGACGGCGGGGCGACGTGGGAAGGCGGACTTTTGCTCGACGAACGTACAGGCGTAGCCTATCCGGATATCGCGTTCGACGGGGATGGAAATATCTATGTGCAATACGACTATTCGCGCACCGTTGCGGCGCAGATCCTGTTTGCAAAATTCACCGAAGAAGACGTGCTGGCCGGCAAACTGATTTCGCAAGGGTCGTCTTTAAAAAATATTGTCAAGGATACCGCCGGTATTGCAGGCGCGCCTGTGCACGGTTGGGGCGAAGCGTCTTCCGCTTTTTCCGGAGGAGACGGTTCGCAGGAATCCCCGTACCGCGTTTCCACGGCAGAAAACTTCCGCTATCTTGCCGAACAAGTGAACAGCGGAAACACCTTTGAAGGAAAATACATCGTGCAGACGGCGGATATTTCTTTCGGAGGGGAAAGCATTCAGCCCGTCGGGTATTATTTGCAGGGCGGCTCTCACAAATATCCGTTTAAAGGGGACTATGACGGCGGCGGATTTGTGCTGTCCGATTTGCGGATGTACGCTCCGTACTTATACTGCCGCGGCCTGTTCGGCTACGTGTTGGGCGGCTCGCTGCGCAATATTACGTTGCGTAATGCGGAGATCGAAGGGATGACGAATACGGGGGCAATCGTCGGCTGGGGCGAAGGTACTTCCGCGTCAAACCCGTTGGAAATCATCAATTGCCGCACCGAATCCTCCGTTTCGGTTACCGGCTATCAGCAAATCGGCGGAATCGCGGGGCGTGTGCTGAAATACGTAACGATAGAGAATTGCGTCAATGCCGCGTCCGTCAGCGTTCCCCACCAGCATTATGGCAGCGATATTTTCGTGGGAGGCATTGCGGGCTATATTGAAAACAATGCAAAGGTCATAAGTTGCGTAAACGAGGGCGATATCTATGCAGGTTTCGGCTGTCTCTCTTACGTCGGCGGAATCAGCGGCAACGCGAAAAACGTAGCTTTCACCGAATGCGTCAACCGCGGCACGGTGATCCTCGAATGCAATGCGGGCACGGGCTATGTCGGCGGGATCAGCGGTTGGACGGCTGAAGGCGTTTCGCTGGAATACTGTGCAAATATCGGCAGAATATCCGCGGAGGGATTGGCGGATTTCTATGTCGGCGGCATCGTGGGGTCTTTCGGAAGGGCTTCGTCGAACGGATTTTATATGGAGTGTTGCTATAACGACGGAGAAATCGAGGCGATCGCGGGCGCGAATGCGCAGGCACAGATCGCCGCAGGCGGTTTGGTTGGGTTCACGGCGGGCGCATATACTTCCGATTCCGGAAAAGCTCCCCGCATCTCCGGCTGCGCGGCTTTCCGTATCCCTTCCGTCTATGGCTCGGGTGTCTTTTCGGGAGCTTTCGTCGGGCTGTGCGCCAACGGCGGCGTAAACTTCCAAGATAATGCGACTGCGGTGGAAAATCCCGTCGGATCCGCCGTGGGCGTGCTCGGCGAAATTTGCCTGACGGATGTCGAGGCCGCGTCGGTGATCCGCCGGGCGGTGGATGCACATTGCGGCATGATCGGTCAGGCGGAATAAGCGACGGATCGAGTTTTTTTTAACATTTCCCCCGCCCGTTGAACGGGCGGGGATTTTTTTGCCGCCGCGGGGAAAAGGTTTGAAGTTTGCCTCGCGATGTGGTATAATATCCGTCGAAACAAAATGCGGCGGGCGGGCTTTCCGTCCGCGGGGACCGGCAAATGATGCAAAACATTCTCGAAAAACTCAATTCCGAACAGATAAAACCCGTAACCGATACCGAGGGCGCCGTATTGGTGCTCGCGGGCGCGGGCAGCGGCAAAACGCGCGTGCTCACCTCGCGCATCGCCTATCTCGTGGAAGAGAAGGGG
>CALVXE010000084.1 GCA_944368795.1 uncultured Clostridia bacterium
CCTCAATATCCTTCGCCTGTATGAAATGTGAAAAGCAATACGATTTTCCCAGCCGCACATGATTGCCGCAGTTGAAATTGAAATCTACTTTGCCGTTCCGGTTGATGGAATTCATCTTCATTTTCCCGCCGCAATCGGCGCAATATAGAAACCCCGACACGGGAAAGGTCTTTTACTATGATGGTGTTTATAACCCCCGTCTTCGCGTCGTCCAACAATCGCTGCACTTCGGGGCGCTGGAACGTCGTACCCGAAACGCCGTCATCTATGTATTCGTCGTGGATTTCAAAGCCATGTTCCTCGGCATACTTACGGAGCATCGTCCTTTGGTTGTCTATGGATACCGATTCGCCCTGTCGTTCATCCTCTTGGGAAAGCCTGTAATAGAGACCTGCTATGTAATGCTTCTGTTTCATACGTCACCTCGCTGCTTTATTGGCTTGATTCACCGCAAGCCGTTCCATTGCTTTCTCGAAGTCTTTACCTCCGCGGAAATACCTGCGGACGTAATAAGACTGCTTGCCAACCTTTTCCCGCCTGCTGATAGACGGGGCAAAGAGATAGCAATTCTTCTCGTATTCTTCAACGCTGCTGTATATATTTTTCATTCTGTTTTTCTCCTTTTGATTTTTTCCGTCTTTCGACGGAGAAAAAACAAACGGAAACGCAAAATCTTACCCTTATCTGTCCTGTTTATTGCTTCCCGTCAAGGGTTGCCGAAGGCAATGCACTTTACCCTTGACGGGAAGGGCGTTTCCGTTTACACTCTCCGTCCGAAAGACAAAAGATTAGTTTGCCTTCGGCATTTTCTCGTCCCTGTCCGTAAAAATTTCGAGTGGATCGCCGTCCTTAAGGCGCAAGGTGCGGCGAATCTCTTTGGGGATCACGACTCTGCCGAGCTCGTCTATTCTTCTCACTATTCCCGTTGCTTTCATGATAACCTCCCTTTGATCTGCGCCGTTTTTCCCCTTCGGCGCAGATACTTTAACAAAAGTATGCGTTAATTTTTTCCGCTTATTCCCTGTTTATCCTCCTTTTTCTGTTTTTTCTCCGCACGGGCAATCATGGGCGTATCCGCCTTTGCCGCATTATGTAAGCGGGGCCGCCGTTCTCCCCGCACACGCGGAGAAAACGGCGGCCCCGTCAACCGCAAACGACTAAAAACAAGATCGCACGCTTTCTCTTTTATTTTCATTTATTTTCCGGTCCGAAAATTTTTTTCAGTTTCTGCATATCCGCTTTCGGCTTACGCTCCACCGTCAAAAGTCCGTTCACTTCCTGCTGTACGTCGCAAAGCTGCGTGTAGCAATATCCCTGAAAATTGCAGGAGTGCACGCCTTGCATAATGGATCCGAGCTGTTTTATGAACTCTTCTTCATTCGCCGCCGCGCCGCTGTACCCCCACGACTCGCCCTGCGCGTCCGTCTGAATCGCCCTGCCGCCGAACTCCGTCAACAGCGCCGGCTGTCCTTCATACTTCTCCCCCTCCGCATACAGAGCGAACCCCTGCGGGTGCATGCCGTCGTATTTTTCACCCGCATACTTTTGGAAGTTCTCCGCTTTTTCCGAATCGTAATCGTGTACGCCGAGGATATCCGTAGGATTCACCGTCTCAAAACCATCGTTTGTCGATATTAAACGCGTAGGATCGAGCGATTTCGTGAGATAGTACAGCGAACGAGCGAAAGCCTTCTGCTTTTCGTCCGTCGCGATCTCACGCGCGCCCCAGCTCTCGTTCAGCGGCACATAGCAAACGTTGCTCGTACAGTTCCGCCCCGCTTTGACGATCTCCTGCCACTCCTTCGTGATGGCGGTGACCTCCTCCGCGCAGAATCGATAGGCCGACGGCATTTCGCACCACGTCAGAAACCCCAGTTCTTCCGCATAATAGCAATAGTACGGATCTTCCATTTTCTGATGTTTCCGCGCCCCGTTGAACCCCATCGCCTTTGCAAGTTCGATGTCCTTCTTCAATGACTCCGCGCTCGGCGGCGTCAGCCCGCTCTCGGGCCAATATCCCTGATCGAGAACCAAACGCTGATAATACGGCCGGTCGTTCAGACAGATTTTGCCGTACTCGTCTATGGAGATCTTGCGCATGCCGATGCGGGCATGCGCGAGGTCGGCCTGTTTTCCGCCTTTATATATGGCAAAATCCACATATAAAAGCCGCGGATTTTCGGGCGTCCACGAGTAGTCGTCCGTATAGTCCTTGGGCAGAGCGAAACGGAACTTGTTGTGCCTGCCGCGGAGGCTGAACCGCTCCCGCTTTATAAGTCCCCCTTCCAACGTAACGACGATCTCCGCCTCGTCCGCCTTGCCGTATAACGTAGTCAGCTCGCTGTACAGCTCTGTCTTATCGTAATCGCAAAGCAGCGAATGCTCCGCGATGCAGTCCTCTCCGAAAAACTCCACCCATACGCTCTGCCAAATGCCCGTATTCGGGATATAAAAACAGGAGAACGGATTGCCCGTCCAGCTCTGTTTCCCCCGCGGGACGGCATCATTCAGCGTATCTTCGCACCGCACAACGATTATATTTTCGCCCTTTTTCAGATACGCGGTTATATCCGACGAAAAGGGCGTAAACCCGCCCGTATGCGTTAAAACGTGCACGCCGTTCAACCATACATCCGTTGCATAGTCGGCCGCGTTGAAACACAACAGCGCGCGCCTGCCTTTATTTTCTTCGGCTATCTCGAACGCGCGGCGATACCACACGACGTCGTGCTGCGACGCATCTCCGATGCCGCTCGCCAGGTACTGATAGGAAAACGGCACGTTGATTTTTAAGGGCAATGTCTTTTTTCCCTGCCACAAGCCGCTTTTGATGCCGTCATTCTTGTCGTCGAAGGCGAACTCCCATTCGCCGTTCAAACTCTGCCATCCCTCCCGCCGAAACTGCGGACGGGGATATTCGCTGCGCTCTAATTTCATATATTTTCTCCTTTTTCGCTCTCGTAGCAACATTCGAGCGATTTGACGAACGGATTTTCCGCCATGATCTCTTTCGCCTTATAGAACGATGATCTTTCCGTTTTCGATAGCGATCCGCCCCGTAAGCCGTATATCCTGCGACGACGCGCCGACGAATATTTCATATACGCCGTCCGTAATTTCCCATTTGTTTTCCGTCACAGACCAGTGCGCAAACGCATCGCCGTGAAGGACAAATTCAAACGGCTTCGTCTGACCCGCCTTGACCTCCGACTTGGAAAATGCCTTCAGTTCCTTTTTCGGACGGTACACAAGCGGCGCGCATTCGCGCACATACACCTGCACGATCTCCTTTCCGTCACGCGACGAAATGTTCTCAATGGAACACGAAATGCGCAGCCCATCTTCCTCTGCGGTCAGCAGAAGCTCCTTGTATGTAAATTCCGAATAACTCAGCCCGTAACCGAACGGATAGAGCACGGGAACCTCGTAAGTGACGAAATACCGATACCCGACGTCCAACCCTTCCTGATACCGCGTGACTCCTGCGACACGGTAAGCATTCACGGCGGGCACCGATTCCGCGGAGAGCGGGAAGGTCTCCGAAAGCTTTCCGCTCGGGTTGATCTTCCCGGTGAGGATATCCACCACCACCTCATCGCCGCCCATACCGGGGAAACCTGCAAACAAGACCGCCTTGACCCGATCCGCCCAGGCACGCATATCCACTGCGCCGCCCGCAAAAACAATGACGATCGTATTCTCATTCTGTTTCGCCGTCTCCAGGATCGCGCGCTCCTGCACTTCGGGCAGCCGCAAAGTCTTGCGGTCGCCCGCCTCATACTCCACGGGATTCCCCGTTCCGACGCAAACAATATTCGCGTCGCTTTTTGCGGCATTCAACAGGGCAGCGCGGGCATTTTGACTAAAAGATTCTACCCCGTCATAACGGAATGCGCCCTCATACGCGACGGAATACCCGCGTTTTTCGAGCGCAGCGGGGATATCGAACGTTTTATCCGACCATTCCACCCCCGCACTTCCTCCGCCGCGCAACATCTCGATCGTATCGGGCTTTGCAAAGCAACCGCAGACGGAAATTGACTTTACCCCGCTGAACGGGAGCGCTCCGCCGTTTTTGAGCAATACCATACCGTCTGCGGCGATTTTTTTTGACACCTCTGCTCTTTTCTTCTCCGTTATTGCTGCTTTTTTGCCACGGCGCATCTCTTTGCAGCGATATATCAGATCGAGGACGCGCTGTGCGCAGCTGTTTAACTCCTCGTCCGTAAGCCGCCCAGCCTCGTAATCCGCATGCAGCTTTTTATAATGATCTTCGCACACGGGCATCGACAGATCCAGGCCCGCCTTCGCCGATGCGGTGCGGTCGCGCACGGCGCTCCAATCGGAGAAGATTGCTCCGTCAAACCCGAACTCATTGCGAAGAACGTCAAACCCTCTCCTGTATTCGGCGCCGTAGGTCCCGTTGATCCGATTATAGCTGCTCATGACCGAAACGGGCTTCGCCTCGCAGGCGATCTGAAACGGGCGGTAATACAACTCACGCAGAGTACGCTCATCTACGTCGCTCGACTGATGCAGGCGGTCATATTCAAGATTATTGCAGCAAAAATGCTTCAGGCATACGCCGACGCCCCTTTCCTGCACTCCCTCTATGTAGCTCTTCGCCATCCTTCCCGCGAGAACAGGATCCTCCGAAAAATATTCAAAGTTCCGGCCGTTCAGCGGATTGCGTTTGATATTTACCCCGGGGGCGAGCAGAATATCCACCTCGCGGTCGATACAGTCGTCGCCGAGTGACATACCCATCTCCTTTGCACTTTCGGTGCTCCATGTGTTCGCCAAAAGCTGGATAGACGGATAGGCTACTGCAGGATAGGAAGTTTCCGTCCCGTCCTCCCTGCGCTCTTTTACCACGCGCAGTCCGACCGGACCATCAGCCACGGTGATCTGCGGAAGTTCCCCCCCAAGATCATCCGTATGCCAAAAATCCTTGCCGCAGATCAAGCGCATCTTCTCTTCGGCCGTCAATTCTTTTGCTGATTTTATCATGTAAAACGCTCCTTTCAATTATATTCTCTGTATCTGCGGCTCTTTCGACTTAAAAGGCCGTCAGTTCTTTGAACCGCTCGTTTGCCCTTGCGAGCAAGGAGGGAAAGTCGGAAAGTTTCATTTTGCCTTCCATGTCGCGGAATTCCGCCATGAATTGCAGCGTCTTCGGTTCGCCCTTCATCCACGCGATCTCGCTGCCCGTGAAGATGCCGCCGAATACTTTGTTAAACGCCTGCACCGCCTTCGGGTTTTCAAACACCTCCAAAACCGTGCTTTCGGACGTATACGGCTCTGTATAGAGTTCCTCCGAATCGCGTACAAAAGTATGCCTGCCGCCTTTGACAGAAACGGGCGCTTCGTTCGGAAGTACGATCTCCGCCTCGATCTGACCGGGAATTTCGATAACGTATTCGATTTTTCCGTCCTTTTGCCGATACTCCGAAACGATTTTGCCGCGCACGCTCTCGTATTCGGCATACAGTTTCGGAAGCCCTTTGACGGGATGCGGCGCAATTTTTATCTTTGCAAAGCCAGCCTCTTTCGCCTCGATGCCCGCGATGCGGCGGTAGACAAACTCCATGACGCTGCCGTAGGCATAGTGGTTGTAGCTGTTCATCCCGTCCGGGTTCGGCGTGCCGTCCGGCATCAGGCTGTTCCACCGCTCCCAAATGGTCGTTGCTCCCATGTCAACCTCGTACAGCCAGCTCGGGAAGCCGTTGTTCAACAGTACCCTGCGCGCCGTTTCAAAATACCCGTTGTCCGCCAGCGCGAACAGCAAAAACGGCGAACCGATAAACCCCGTCATCATGCGATAGCCGTGACGCACAACATTCTCGTTGAGGATTGTGGCGAGCTTGGCGCGGTACTCTTCCGGGATAATGCCGAAGTGCAGGGCAACGGTCTGCGCCGTCACCGTGTCGAACGCAAGCCTGCCGCGCACGGTGAAATATTCCTCCCGCACGCGCGCAAGATGCCGTTCATATTTTTCACGGTAAATCTTCTCCTCTTTTTCTCTTCCGAGAAGGTGCGCCGCATCGGCTGCGATCTTCAGCGAATGAACATGCAGAACATTGGTGAGAAAGTAGACATCCGTTCTGCCGATGACGCCGTTCCCCAACAGCGCCTCGCCGTCCATGGCCAGCCAGTCGCCGTACTCGTGCCCGCGCACGATGAGTCCGTTCTCCATCGTCGCCTCGCGCGCAGAGATGAACTTCTCCATTGCGGAAAAATTCTCTTCCAAAAAGGAAATATCACCGTACATTTCGTACAGCGTCCACGGAGTCATGGTGATCGCGTCGCACCACATAGCGTCCGTCGCGCGCTCCGCAAGGCAATTGGGTGCGACATGCGGTATCCTGCCGTCCGCCGTCTGATCGTCGCGCAGCGTTTTCAGCCACTTTTTCATGAACGCGCGGATATCGTAGTTATACGCCGCCGTGCAGCA
>CALVXE010000085.1 GCA_944368795.1 uncultured Clostridia bacterium
ACTGTTCGAGGTAATCTTCCAGCGTAAAAGAGGCTTCGCGGAGCTTTTTCTCCATCTTTTTCGCCTGTTCTTCGGTGACCGCCTCCTGCGCCTTTTCGATGAGAGAGAGCACGTCGCCCATGCCGAGGATACGCGAAGCCATCCGATCGGGATAAAACGGCTCGAGATCGCCGAGCTTTTCGCCCACGCCGATAAACTTGATGGGCTTGCCCGTGACCGCCTTGATGGAGAGGCAGGCGCCGCCGCGCGTATCGCCGTCCAGCTTGGTCAGGATAACGCCCGTAACGTCCAGCCGTTTGTTGAACGTTTCGGCGACGTTCACCGCGTCCTGCCCCGTCATGGAATCGACGGTGAGCAAAATCTCGTTCGGGTGCACTTCGTTTTTGATGTTTTCCAGCTCCTGCATGAGCGCGTCGTCGATGTGCAGGCGCCCCGCGGTATCGATGATGACGGTATCGTATCCCATCGAGCGCGCGTATTCGATGCCCTGCTTCGCCGTTTTTACGGGGTTTTGCGTGCCCTTTTCGAACACTTCCGCGCCAGCTTTTCCCCCGACCACCTGCAGCTGGTTGATCGCCGCGGGGCGATAGATATCCCCGGCGACAAGCAACGGCTTTTTGCCCTGCTTTTTGAGCAGATGCGCCAGCTTTCCGCAAAGCGTGGTTTTACCCGCGCCCTGCAGGCCGCACATCATGATCACCGTAGGCGGTTTATCCGCTATATTGAGCTTGGCATTGGTAGAACCCATCAGCGCGATCAGCTCGTCGTTTACGATCTTGATGACCTGCTGGGCGGGGTTGAGGCTCTTTAAAATTTCCTGCCCGACCGCCTTTTCGGAAACGTCGGCGATAAATTTTTTCGCCACGAAAATATTGACGTCCGCTTCGAGCAGAGCCACGCGCACTTCGCGCATCGCCCCCTTGATTTCCAGCTCGGTAAGCCGCCCGTGCTTGGTGAGTTTGGAAAATATATGATTGAGCCTCTCCGAGAGAGATGAAAATACAGCCATAAAAAATCTCCTTTCCAAAAAAGGTTATTGCAGATGATCGCTTCGCTTGATATCCTCTTGCAGCGGGTTATCATCTTCTCCGCATCGCCAATCCCGCAGGAATGCCCCGCCGATAAGCACAACGAACATACTTGCCATATAAAGTAAAGATATCGTGCTCAGCAAAGTTTCATAAAGCGTTTCGGCGCGCGATAGCTCTTCCGCCGTTGCGGCAGACCATCCGCTGTTCCCAAATATCGCCCGCAGCTGTTCGATTTGAGCGTATACAGCATTATTCCAAACCGTCAGCGCTATACAACAGGCCGACAGAGTGCACATGATAGCGACGAGCGCGATTCCGAAAACCTTCTTTTTTCCGCTTTTGCCGCGCAGAGAAAGATAGCAGATGCCAAAAATCAGCCACGCGAGAAAGACAAAAATCGCCGCCGAAAGGCAGGCTTCCGCAACTCAGTTCGGCACCGACAGCACCGAAAAAATGAGCGACGCAAGCAATATAAGGAAAAATCCGGCCCCGGGAATCAACGCGAACAATGCATTTTTTCTTGCAAAAATGCGCTTCCGATTTTCTCCTTTCATAATCTCCCCTTTCTATCCCCCTAAATAAGCCCGCTTAATCTCTTTTCAGCATCGCCAAAATTGCGCCGATCTCTTCGGCAAATTCGGGGTGTTTTTCGGCAAACGAGGCGAGCCGCTCTGCCGCGCGCGCCGTATTTTGCGCCGTGTACACGCTGTGCAGTTTTTCTTCGTACTCATCGAGCACGATGCGGCTTTTGGCGAGGGTATCCGAAACGCTCTGTTTGGAAATACCCTTCTGTTCGGCGATCTCGGTGAGCGACAGATCGCACATATAGTACAATTCGCACAGTTCGCGCTGGTGCTCGGTAAGAAGCGGGCCGTACGCGTCGAACAGCTGCAGATATTTTAAATCTTTCATATTTCTATTATAGCGAAATCGGGCAGGCCTGTCGAATTTTTGCACGCACTTGCGCATTTATCATGCCGTGCGGCCGGACTTGCCTTCCAGCTTTCGGATGAGAGCCCGGCTGCCTTTGGAGTAAATCCCCGCCCCGAATCAAATCCCATGCTCTCTCCGCCGACCGATCGATTATCAGATAATGCCCTCGGTGAACTCTTCCGCGTCGAACAGCTGCAGATCGTCGATCTTTTCGCCCGTGCCGATGAACACCACGGGGATTTTCAGCTCGCCGCACAGCGACACGACGAACCCGCCCTTGGCCGTCCCGTCCAGCTTGGTCAGGACGATGCCGTCGAGGTCGACAGCCTCGTCGAACAGGCGCGCCTGCGAAAGGGCGTTTTGCCCCGTCGTGGCGTCCAGCACCAAAAATTTATAAAAATGCGCTTCGGGATAGTCGCGCGAGACGACGCGGTCCATCTTTTTCAGCTCTTCCATCAAATTTGCCTTCACGTGCAGGCGGCCCGCCGTATCGACGATGACCACATCCGTCTTCTTCGCCTTGGCGGAAGAGACAGCGTCGAACACGACGGCGGAAGGGTCGCTCCCCTCTTCGTGCTTGACGATGCGGACCTTTGCCCTGTCTGCCCAGACGGACAGCTGATCGGCCGCGGCCGCGCGGAAAGTATCCGCCGCGGCGACGGTAACGCTCTTTTTTTCTTTTACGAAATAATTGGCCAGTTTGCCGATGGTCGTCGTTTTCCCCACCCCGTTCACGCCTACGAGCATGATCACGGCGGGGTATTCGATTTCGGGCACTTCCGCTTCGCAGAGGGCATCTTCGATGACGTCTTTGAGCAAATCGACGACGTATTCTTTATCCCTGAGCTTTTCCTTTTTCGCCTCTTCGCGGATCTGTTCGACGATGTCTTCCGCGGTAACGACGGAAATATCGGCGGAAATGAGAATTTCTTCCAATTCGTCGTAAAAATCGTCGCCGAGACCCTTGGCAAACAGGGCGGTAAGTTTGGAAGAAATGTTATCCCTCGTCTTTTTCAGCGCTCCGATGATCTTGCCGAAAATACCCATAAAAAATTACCTCATGTAAAATTGCGCTCTCGCAGCCCCTTTCGGGCAAACGGCTCCGCATGCAGATAAGAAAAATTTTTCTGAAAAGCGCACGAATGAGGGAAAATCCCCTCTTTTTATAATAAAATTGCATTGCGACTGCGCTCGCGCTGCGCACTCGCGTATTCTCACTGCAATTTTATTATAAACGTTTTTTGCGCGGCGCGCAAGCGCGGATGACGCTTTTTTTCTTCCGTAAAAGGCCGGACGCCCCCAGGATCCCTTTCCAGCATAACATGCCGCCTTGCCGCGGGCAAACGTATGTGCCAGATTTTTCAGCGCCGCGGCACGCCGCGGCTTTTTGTTTTACCCTGCCTTCTTGCAGGGGGGCTCCTTCTCCGCCACCCCGGAAAGCCGCGGACGGCCCGCCGAGAATTTTGCTTTTTCAGTTTACCGTATCGCCGCCCAGGCGCGACTCGACCTCGGAAAGTTTGACGGAAACGATTTTGGAGACCCCCTTTTCTTCCATCGTAACGCCGAACAGGCTGTCTGCCTTTTCCATGGTCGGCTTGCGGTGGGTGATGACGATGAACTGCGTCTCTTTTGCGAATTTCTTTAAGAACTGCGCAAATTTATCGACGTTCGCCTCGTCGAGCGCGGCCTCGATCTCGTCGAGCACGCAGAAAGGCATGGGGCGGAGCATCAGGATCGCGAACAGAATGGCGATCGCCGTGAGCGCGCGCTCGCCGCCCGACAACAGGGAAATTTTCGTCAGCTTTTTGCCGGGAGGGCAGGCCACGATCTCCACGCCCGCGGACAGAGGATCGTCGCATTCGGAATAATCCATCTGCAATTCCGCGCGGCCGCCGCCGAACAGCTCTTTGAACAGTTTTTTGAAGTTTTCGTTGATCTGGTTGAAGCCCTCGTCGAACTGCTTCTGCATTTCGCCTTTGAGTTCTTCGAGTGCGGCGGTGGTGTCGTCGATGCCCTTTTGCACGTCGTCGCGCTGGGCGGTCATCTCTTCGTACTGGGCGTTGAGCGTTTCATACTCTTCCAGCGCGTTGTGGTTGATCGCGCCGAGGGCGTTGATCTCGCGTTTCAAACGGTTGACCGCCGTCTGCCCCGCTTTCGCGTCGAACGATTCGTCTTTATAGGCGAGGCAGCTTTCGTACGTTTCCTGATACTCTTCGTCGATGCGCGCCTGCAGATTTTCCAGTTCGGAATCGATCTTGGTCAGCTCGATCTCCTGGCGGTGCCGCTCTTCGGAGAGGGATTCGACCCGCTCGTTCAAAGCGCGCGTTTTGCCCATGACCCCCTCGATTTCGGCGTTGAGCCGTTCTTTTTCCCGCTGCCGCGCCTCTTTTTCCGCGCGCAGGGCGTTGAGCTCTTCCCGCTGCTGCGGGGTGAGCGCCGCCTTTTCGGCCATGTCCTCGAGATCGACGATGGTCGCGGCGATGTTTTCGATGTTCTGCCGCGCTTCCGCGACCCGCTTTTCCAGCTCTTCCCGTTCGCGGGTGAGGCGCGCGGCGTCGTTGCGGTCCGCTTCCATTGCCGCGCGGTATTGCGCGACGTATACCTGCAGGACGTTTTGCCGCAGATTGCGCTCGCCCAATTCGGATTTGAGCTTATCGTACTCTTCCTTGCGGCGGTCCGCGTCGCTCTGCGCGTCGCTCTTCATGCGGGCGATCTTCTCTTCGCCTTGGGAGGAGGTGGAAAATTCGCTGTCTATGCCGCGCATGCGCTCGTACAGCACGGCGAGGGTGTCTTCCTGCATTTTGAGGTTTTTGCGCCCCTCTTCGCACTTTGCGCGCAGCGTTTCGCGCTTTTCGGAGAGTGCGGCGATCTTGCTGCGCGCTTCCTGAAAACTTTCGCGCAGCGTTTCCAGTTCGTCCGCCGCCTTTTGCCGTTCCCCTTCGAGGGCGGCGCGCTTTTCCGTCAGCGCGGCCTTTTCCTTTTGCGCCGCGGCGATATCCGACTGCGTCTGCTCGATCTTGCGTTCGTTGGCGAGGAGCCCGCCGCTGTTTTCGCGGCGGGAACCGCCCGTCATCGAGCCGCTCGTGGAGATGACGTCTCCGTCCAGCGTTACGATGCGGAAGGCATGCGGATATTTTTTGGAAATCTCGGTAGCGTTGGCGATATTATCCGCCACAAGCGTATTGCCGATGAGATTATAAATGACGTTATCGTAATATTTGTCGTAGCGGACAAGCTCGTTCGCGAGGCCGACCGCGCCCCTTTCTTTGAGCGCGCGGCGGGTGTATTCCGTTTCGTAGTGGGGCTTGAGCGAGGCTACGGGCAGGAAGGTAACCTGGCCGCCCTTCGTCTGCTTTAAGTACTCGATCAGTTTGCGCGCGTCGTCCGACGTGGCCGTTACGATGTTCTGCATGGCGCCGCCGAACGCCGTTTCGATGGCGACTTCGTACTGTTCGTCGCACTTGACGATATCGGCGATGACGCCCTTGACGCGCTTGGCGATCTCGGGATTCCGGCGCGCGTCTCCCATCAGTTTTTTGACGGAAAATTTATAGCCTTCGAATTCGTCCTTTACGTTCTGATAAAAGCGTTTGCGGTCTTCCAGCGCGGATATGCGGGCGTTGCATTGGAAGAGGGCTTCGCTCACTTCGTCTTCGCGGGAGTTCAGGCGCAGGATCTCGTCCTCTTTGGCGCCCTTCGTCTCCTTTTCGCGCGAGACGTATTCGACGACTTCCTCGTACCAATCCTCGCATTCGGCGAGCGACTTTTCGTCGGCCGCAAGTTCGGATTTGACGCGCTCCGCCGCCGCGGCGATCTCGGAAATGCGCTCTTCCACCGCCTCTTTTTTCGCGGACAGCGTGCCGATGTTCTGGCGGATCTCGGAGAGGTTTTCGATGGTGTCGATGACGCTCTTCTGCGTTTCGTCGCTCCATGCCTCGTATTCGGAAAGTTTTTCCGACAGTTCGGCGATCTCCCCGGCGAGGACGCCGCTCTCCTTCTGCGCTTCGGCGATCTTTTTATCGTACCCGGCCGCGGACGACTGCGCCGTTTCCAGCTCGCCGCCGATGACCGCGATGCGCTCTTCGCCGTCGGAAACGGCCTTCTCTTCCGAATTGCGCTGCTCTTTAAAGAAAGAAATGCGCTCGCGGATGACGTTGGCGTCGCCCTCCTTTTTCTGCAGGTCGACGGTGTATTTGAGGATCTGCTCGTTGAGCTGCTGCAGCTGTTCGTCCGCCTGCGCCGCGCGGCGGCGGTCCTGCGCGTACTTCTCTTCCAGCTGCTCCGACTCGCCGCGCGCCTCGTCGATGCCGCGCTGCACCCGTTCGATGACGGCGTTGATGCTCGCGCGGGCGCTTTCGGCATTGTCGTGTTTATATATGTAGAG
>CALVXE010000086.1 GCA_944368795.1 uncultured Clostridia bacterium
TGAATGTATCCGTTCGTGCCGAATTCCGCATACGCCATGCGATTCCCCGCTGCGTCGTACAATCCGGGGATCTCCATGCGGCGGCTCTTTCCGTCCGCCTTCACGCGCGTTTCGACCACTACCTTCCCCGTCGCGGGACTCTCCAATGCTCGCTTCACGCCTACCGCCGCCGCGTTCCAGTCGCTCTTTTCCAGCCGCAGTGAATACTGCGCGTGGCCGTCGACTCCCGTCGCCTCATACATCGAAACGGTGTTATCCGCCGTTTCGCCGTAGGGCACGTATCCTTCGGGAAGTTCTGCGCTCGTATATATATCGTTGAAATAATATTGATACGCGTCGTCCGCATCTTCCGCATCCGCGGGAATTTGCCCTTCGGGAACGACGGGATTATCCGTAAGCGCGTTGCTGACCGCCTCTCCTTCCTGCGGCAGCACCATCAAAAAGAAGTTGCGCTTACCGTCGTCCGAATTGCCGAGGGCGCGGATGTATACCAGGCCCTCGTCGTACGCGCGCTCGTAGATGCGGTAGCGATGCCCGTCGTTGGTCTCCATTCTGTCGCCCGTATCCGTCCAGCCGTCCAGCCAAGGGTTGGACGTCGTATAGCCGTCATCGACCGCCGCATATACAAAGATATCCTGCTCCGCGCGGAAAAAGATATACTGTCTCTCCCTGCAGCGGCTCAATATGTAATCGCTCCCGAGATATTTGGCGGGAAGGGTCTTGATCATGTAATCTTCCGCATGATCCAACGTCTCATATTCTTTATCGACGGTATCGTAGTCGATCGTGTAGATGCACTCGCCCATCTCCAGATCCGTCTCCATGCGGTACCACCCTGCGTCCCAATCGACCGTATTAAATTCCGTTACGCTGGGCACAGGCGGCGCGGAATCGATCACTTTCCCCGCAGCATTCACGCTTACCCCCTGCTTTTCGAGAGCTGACGCGCCCAGCGCGCCTACCTCACAGAACAGCATCGCCGCGCTCATTGACAAGACGGCGATCGATCGAAATAATTTTTTCATCTTTTCCTCCAAAATGAATTTGACGCCGAAACGGAAGCCTCCGTATATTCCCCCGCATCGGATCATTACCGCTGATCGTCATCAGCGTCCGAAGTTTTCAGCGATTTTCTTTGCGCTGTTTTATCCGTTGGCCAAACGAATAAAATACGGCAAATGCGTTCCCCTGCAAACCTCGGCACATCGTATATATGATACCACGCAGAAACAACAATTTCAATTGCTTAAATAGTTTTTTATATTGTAAATTCCTTTTTTTCAAAAGCAATTTTAATTGTCCGTTCCCGCCCGAAGCGAACTTCCGGCACAACACATCCGGGCAAAAAAACGCATCCGACGGCGGCAAAATATTATCATCTCCGCCCTTTCGAAATTGAATTCGCCTCCTTTATTGCAATTTTAAACAAGATATGTTATACTGGGTACAGAGGAGAAAAAGCTATGCCCATCTACAGCGTATACAGAGACGATTCTTTATATTTCCGCCATCTCACCGACGACGAGCCGAAAGATTCGTCTTTCCAGATGCACATTCACGAACAGTGTGAAATTTTATACTTTGTCCGCGGCTCTGCCGGCAGCCTCATCGAAACATCTTCGCACCGTCTCCTCCCCGATACGCTGCTATTGATGCGCCCGATGGAATCGCACCGCATCAACATCTTCGGCAGCGAGCCCTACGAACGGTTCACTGTCAACTTTTCGCCGGAGATCGTCGACGTAATCGACCCCAAGCGCCGCCTTCTCTCCCCGTTTTACGACCGAAGGCTCGGGGAGAAAAACGTTTACAAAGCTTCCGAATTCGACATCCATCCCAACAAACTTTTTTCGGCGATGCAGCCGAGCGAAACGCCCGACGAGGGAATACGGAGAACGGAGATACTCACTTACTTTTTCGCGCTGCTGGGGCAAATTTCGGCCGCCTTCGTAAAAAAGGAAGAGAGCCTTCCGGAAAAACGGACCCTTGCGGACGACATTGCCAACTACATCAACGAACATCTCTATGAAGAGCTTTCTCTGCAGACGATCTCCGAATTGTTCTTTATCAGCGTCTCGCAGCTCAACCGCGTATTTAAAAGCGCAACGGGCTTTTCGGTTTGGGAATACATAACGGGCAAACGCCTCGCCTCCGCGCGCAATCTTATCCGCGCAGGCGTACCCGCAACGCATGCCTTCACGTCGTGCGGATTTAACGACTATTCCTCTTTTTACAGGCTGTACGTGAAAAAATTCGGCGTACCGCCCAAGGCAGACATCGCGGCAAAAAAAGAATGACCAACAGCGCGCTCCCCTCCGCGGGAGCGCTTTTCGTTTACAAAAAAACCGTTTGAAAAGGCGCCTTCGCGCATAAAAATCGGGCGCGGGCGCAAACTGTACTCGATACCCTCGGCAGATATCTGCCCCGTTGCGGTATCCGATAGAACAGGCGGGAAGGTGTAGCACATGCAGCAAGGACATACGGTATATTTTAAAAATAAACCGAAAATCGTCGCCACCGGCACGGTTGCCGGGCCGAAAGAATGCGCCGGAGTCGCCGGAAGATACGTCGACTATCCGCTCGGCGACGACATGTTCGGAGAAGAGACCTTTGAGCGGGCGGAACGGAAGATGCTGCTCACCGCCCTCGAATGCGCCGTCCGAAAGGCGAAACTCGCGCAGAGCGAGGTGGACGCCATCGTATCCGGCGACCTGCTCAATCAGATCATTTCAGCGAGCTTCGCCGCGCGGGAAACCGGCCTCCCCTTTCTGGGCATCTACAGCGCCTGTTCGACCATGAGCGAAGCGCTGCTCTTGGCCGCGGTTTTGACGGACGGCGGGTATGCCGAAAACGTGGCCGCCGCAACGGGCAGCCACTTTTCTTCGGCGGAACGGCAGTACCGCTATCCCCTCGAACTGGGAACGACACGGCCGCCGCAATCGCAGTGGACGGTAACGGGCGCAGGCTGCGCGATGGTCTCGCGCGCGGGGAGCGGCCCGGTCATCACCTGCGGCACCGTGGGGCGCGTGATCGATTACGGCGTTTCGGACGTAAACAACATGGGCGCGGCGATGGCGCCCGCCGCGGCAGACACGATTTTAATGCACCTGCGCGACACGGGGCGCGACCCTTCCTATTACGATCTCATCCTGACGGGCGACCTCGGCGCGCTGGGCAGCCGGCTCGTCAAAGAACTGACCTACGAACAGGGCGCCGACATATCGGCAAACCATGTGGACTGCGGCGAAATCGTTTACCGCGTGCGGGAAGACGAATTTCAGGGCGGAAGCGGCGCCGGGTGCAGTGCGGTGATCCTGAATTCGTACATTTACGATAAACTGACGGGAAGCGGAAATATCCGCAGGGTCCTGTTTGCCGCGACGGGGGCGCTCCTCTCGACGGTATCTTCGGGGCAGGGAGAAACCATCCCCTGCATCGCGCACGCCGTAGCCATCGAACGGGACGCTCCCGCGGAGGCAGAGTCATGAATGTGTATGTCGACACGCTTCTGATGTTCGTAAAGGCATTCGCCGTAGGCGGCGCGATCTGCACCGTCGCACAGATCATCATCAACTTCACAAAACTGACTTCGGGGAAGATCCTCGTCTTTTTCATGCTGGCCGGCGTAGCGCTGGAAGCAACGGGCTTATACCAATATCTGGTCGACTTTGCCGGCGCGGGGGCCACGGTCCCTATTTCCGGGTTCGGCTATCTCCTCGCCCGCGGCGCGATGCGCGGCGCCGAAAGCGGTCTGTTCGGCGCACTCACGGGAGCGCTGACCGCCGCAAGCGCCGGAGTTACGGCTGCGGTCCTGTTTTCCTTTCTGTTTGCGCTTATTTTCAAGCCGAAGAGCAAAAAAAACTGACCGTTCCTTTCCGCAATTGAATCAAATACACAAAATTCAAAATGTTATAAACGGCATACGAGGGATGCGCGCGGTATCAATCGCGCGCATCCCTCGTATATGAACCCATATGTTTATAATAAAATTCTTTCGTTTAATTTGAAATCGAATTTTTCGTTGCCGAAGCATGCGAAACTACTGAAAAAGAACCGGGCGGAAATCATTCCGCCCGATCCTTCTCTTTCACCGCCGGCCCCGAATGAATCTAAGGAGGAGACGATTTCGAGGCCGCTGTCTGTAAAATTTTCTCTTTCACTCTACTCTAACGCAGACGTGATTTCGAGATCGCTGATCGTAAAATCGACGTTGTTCCAAGCGGTTACCGCAATACCGGTGAAGGTGCATCCTGCCTTTCCGCCGATTGTTGCCTGCGCGATCGATTGCCAGCCGCTGCCCGTATCGACGTACAGCACATACGAACCGGCCTGCGGGTCGAATTCGATTGCCACGTTCAGCCCGTCGCCCGTGAGGCATGTATGAATGTCCGTACCGGGCTTGGCGGTACCGTCGGGGCTTCCACCCCAATAACTCCAATCGGTTACCTGGAAGAACTGATTATTGTTACGCGCATCGTAATAATAACGGAAAACAATGGCACCCGCCGAATTGCGCAGATAGATCCCGGCGCCTACGCCCGCAACGTCTGCCGTTTCGGCAGAGAGTTTCCAAACACCTTTTATATACGTTTTTTCGGTAAAGGTAAGCCCGTCGAACGCGAATACGTCCGTGCCGCCCTCCGTACCGTTGCCCTCATAACTGACGGTTCCCGAAGCGATATCGTAAGCAGCACCGTTCAGCTGCCCGTTATAAGACAGGCTCGCCGTATTTTCGGCCGCGGTTACCGATACGGTACCCGCCGATACGCGTGCCCCGAACAGCGTGATGTATGCCATGTATTCGCCGAGGGGAACATCCTGCATCGAAATCGCATTGTCCGCGCCGACCGTTCCGGAAATTTCGCTTTCCCCGACCAACGTGATCGCGACGCCTTCGAGGTCAAACGCACAGTCGATCGAGCCGGTAACCGTCCCTGCCGTAACCGACGCTTCCGCCGTAACCACGACTACATTGAGTTCAAGGCCGCATTTGCCCGAATATTTATACGTTCCGTCCGTCTCCGCGGTAAGCGCGGCGCCGTTTACGGTAACGGAAACGATGCGGTAGCCCTGCAAAGCCGAAACCGTGAAAGCGACGTCGTCGCCGTAGGTATATTCCGCCGCAAGCCCTTCGATCTTCGCTTCGCTCTGCGTATAATCGGCACTCGGCACGACGACGGTTCCCTCGAAGAAGGAATCCATGCTGTCGGCAAACTCGATCCCGCTCATCGAGAAGGAAGCATACTGCCAGCCATGCGCCGTAAATCCGGTAATCGTTACGCCTTTTAAGAAATCATTTTGCCAATCGACCATCTTTACCGCGCCGCTTTCCGTCATCACATACAATACGAAAGTGCCCGCTTCGCTGTCCAGCGCCGCAATGACTTCAAGTCCCTCGCCGATCAGCGCGGCTTTCATTTCTTCGGTCAGGGCGTTGCAGTACTGATTGCCCGCCCAACTGTTCCAAATGATCTGGAAGACTGCTTTCGGATCCCCGTCTTTGCAGTAGCGGAACATGAAAGGCTGCCCGCCGATATCTTTCCCGTCTTTGCTCATCTGGAAAATGATCGCAAAGCCGGGTGCATCCCACTTCACTTCTGAATTCAGCACTTCTTCCGTGGTCTTCCATACCGAGCGCATATAAACTTCGCCCGTAAGCGAAAGTCCGCTCGCCGTAAAGATGTCGGTATCGTGCGCGCCGTCCCCTGTCGGAGTTTCGACGGATACCGTTCCGCTTGCAGGGTCGGCCGTGCCGCCGTTGATCGCCGCAATGCTCGTAAGTTCAAGCGTGGGCGTGTTCTGCGCGCTGATCACGCTGACCTTGCCGACGGAGAATTCCGTACCGAACAGAGTAACGTATGCGTCGTATTCGCCGACCGCCACTTCGTCGAACGAATATTGATTGTCCGCGCCGATCGCAACGCTGTAATCGTTCTCGCCGTCGAGGCGGAGGGTTACGCCTTCCAGATCGAATGCCGAATCGACTTCGCCCGAAACGGCGCCTTCCGTAACGGTCTCGGATGCCGTAACGATTTCGACGGTAAAGGTCAGGCCGCAAACGCCCGAATATGTATACGCGCCGTCCGACCCCGCCGCAAGAGGCGTGCCGTTCACGGTTACGGACATAATTTTGTATCCGCTCGCCGCTGTTACCGTAAACGAGATTTCATCGCCGTATGTATAGCTTTCTTCCAAACCGGTTATGACCGCTTCCCCTTCGGTATACTTCACGTCCAGCGTTACGGGTTTGCCCTCATAGTAAGAATCCATTCCGTCGATAAACTCGATGCCGCTCATGGAATATTCG
>CALVXE010000087.1 GCA_944368795.1 uncultured Clostridia bacterium
CTGCGTGGTTGCCGTGCGGTACACTTCGTCGATGCGCTCGTCGGCATTGATCTTGCGGATCAAAAGGTCGATATCCTGCTTGCCGTTGAGGCGGATATTCGCCTCGATGACGGCGTCTTTATTTTTATCGAAGCGGGAGTTTACCCCCGTGATCATCAGGCGCATGTCGCTGACGACCGAAGTGAGCACGGAGAGCGCGACGCCCTGATCCTTCGCTTTGATGACAATCCCCGCGACAAATCTGCCGCCTTCGGTAGCCGCCCATTCCGCAGGCAGGATCCTGCCCTCCTCCGCTTCGAGGTTTTTGACGTTCGGGCAGTCGGCACGGTGAATGACGACCCCCCTGCCGCGGGAAACGAACCCGACGATCTCGTCGCCGGGGACGGGATTGCAGCAGCCCGCAAAGCGTGTGAGGAGCCCGCTCATGCCCTTGACGATGACGCCGCTCGAATCGGAAGAAGCACCGCCGTGATAGACGGGCTGTTTGGGGATCTCCTTCCTGTAAAAATCGATGAGGCGGAAAAGGACCTGGTTGACGGTGATCGCGCCGTAACCCACCGAGGCAAACATTTCATCCTGTGAGGAAAAGGAAAACTTTTCGGAAACCTTGGCAAAGCTCTCTTCGGTGAGAATATCCGACAGGTTGTAGCCGCGGTGCTTTGCCTCCGTTTCGAGCATGCTCTTGCCGAGCTTTACGTTTTCTTCCTTCATTTCGCGGCGGAAGAACTGCTTGATCTTGGCGCGCGCACTGGAAGATTTAACGATCTTCAGCCAGTCCCACGACGGGCCTTTGGAGTTGGACGAAGTGAGTATTTCGACGACGTCGCCCGTCTGCAGCGTGGAATTGAGAGGGACCATTTTGGAGTTGACGCGCGCACCCACGCAGCGGTTGCCGATCTCGCTGTGGATGGCATACGCAAAATCGATGGGCGTGGCGTCTTTCGGAAGGGAGATAACTTTGCCCTTCGGCGTGAATACCAGCAGTTCGTTGGAATACAGCTCCGTTTTCAGCGAACGCATGAATTCCTGCGAATCTTTCAGACCGCCCTCCCAGTCGAGCACCTCGCGGATCCAGGAAAGGCGCTCGGTAAAGGATGAATCTTCCGACCTCTTTTCTTTATATTTCCAATGCGCCGCGATACCGAATTCGGCCGTGCGGTGCATTTCGAAAGTGCGGATCTGTATTTCGAAAGGCTGCCCGAAATGGGTTACGACCGTCGTATGGAGAGACTGGTACATATTCGCCTTGGGCGTTGCAATGTAATCTTTGATGCGGCCGGGGATCGGCTTCCATTTTTTATGGATCTTGCCGAGAACTTCGTAGCACTCGTCTACCGTGCCGACGATGACGCGGACGGCGGTGAGATCGTAGATCTGATCGAGCGCCTTGTTCTGCGTTTTCATCTTTTTATAGATGGAATAAAAATGCTTGGGGCGGCCGAATACCTCCCCTTCGATCTTGCTTTCATCGAGAATGTTTTTGATCTCTTTGACGACAAAATCGACGAAATTATGGCGCTCGTACAATTTTTGGTGGATATTTTCGACGAGATATTCGTATGCCTCCGGCTCTAAATATTTTAAGCAGAGATCTTCCAGCTCGCACTTGATCTGCGAAATACCCAGCCTGCCGGCAAGCGGCGTATAGATGTCCAGCGTTTCGCGCGCCATTTTGATCTGACGCTCTTTGGACAGAAAGTTGAGGGAGCGCATGTTGTGCAGACGGTCGGCAAGTTTTATGATAATGACGCGAATATCTTTCGCCATGGCGACGAATATCTTTCGGAAATTCTCCGCCTCTTCCTCTTCCTGCGACTTGAAGACGATCTTATCCAGTTTGGTTACGCCCAAGACAAGGCCGAGGATCTCGTCGCCGAAATTGCTGCGTATATCTTCCTCCGTAACGGGCGTATCTTCGATGACGTCGTGCAGAAAGGCTGCGGCCACGGTGGCGCAGTCCAGCCCCAGTTCGATCAAGATCTGCGCGACGGCGCAGGGGTGAATGAAATACGCCTCCCCGGAAGCGCGCTTCTGCCCCTCGTGCGCCTTTTCGGCATAGTGGTAGGCACGCACGAGCGTCTCGCGGTCCTGCCCTGTATAATTGTCGTAAACCATCTGCAAAACGGTGTTCATGTTTTGTCCTTCAATGCGCATACCGCGCGGTAGAGCGCGGAAGCGTTCAAATCGGTTTTTTTGCCGCGCGCAATATTGACGCGGCCGCGTTCGAAACGTACGAGACCGAGCTCCGCAAAGACTTCGAGCGCGAAGACCGCCTGCGGCTTCGAACAGGCTGTATTTGCCTGCAACGCCGCCGATACGCTGTCTGACCCGGCCGAGCCGCCGCGGAAAGCCAGATAAATCTCGCCCATGACTTCGCGGGAGGTTTCTAACCCCGCAATAGTATTATACCCGCAAATTCCTTGATTGACAACAATTTTTTTGCCTTCGAGCGATTTGATGTTAAAATCGGCGGGACGATCCAGCCAGATCACATCCCGATACATCGAAAGATCTGCATCCGGCGCGGGCGATATGAGCACCGCATTGCCGACGTTTTGCGAGCCGAGCCGAAACATTTCGACCGGGAGCCCCGCCGCGCAGTCGCGGAAGCTCGGCGGGATCTTCGAAGAGCTCAGAAGGATCAGCCCGTAGCCGCACGCGGAGCGGGCTGCCGAGATGCGCGAACGGATGCTTTGCTCATCCTCGTAAACGGGGAAAACAGCCGGGCTCTCACAGCGCAGGCGGAGGAGTTCGTTGCGGAAAAAATACAGATCGGCATTATCGCCTTCGGCCGATTCGCAGACGACGTCCCGAACGACGCCCCGCACGCTCTCGGCGCCGCGGAAGCGGGATACGCCGCATTCGAACACGACGGTCTTCCGCACGTCCGCAGCCAGAAGAGGGAGCGCGCGTTCGCCGCCGAACCAAATCAGTTCAAGGTCCCCCGCCCCGAAAGCAATGTGCGGCGAGCCCTCCTTGAGGCGGCGCGCTTCCACCCCGGAGATCGACGCGGAAAACAGAGGCTTGCGATTGCCGACTCCGCAGGGTTCCAACATTTCGAGCTCGCGCGCGAGCGGAAGATCGACGGAGACGTCTTTGCCGCAGACATTCAGGCAGGGAACAAACGCTTCCGCCGGATATGTTTCGGAGACATATCGGTCGAGCGCGTTTTTGAAAGCCTCGAACTGCTCTTCCGCGACGCTGACGCCCGCTGCCTGCGCATGCCCGCCGAATTCCGTTACGAACCCGGAACACGCTTTGATCGCATCATAAATATTGATGCCCTCGACCGTGCGCGCGGAGCCTTTTAGGCAGGAACCTTTGCGCGCAAACAGAATGGTCGGGCGGCAGAACTCTTCGGCAAGGCGAGCCGCCGCGATACCGACCAATCCGGTACTCCAGCTGTCGTCCGACAGAACGATGACGCTTCCGTACGCGCCTTCCGCCGCTATTTTTTCTTTGGCGCTGCGATAGACCTCGTCGCAAACCTGCTGGCGCTCGATGTTGTATTCGTTCAATTTGCAGGAGAGTTCATAGATCTCGGCGGGGTCTTCGGACAGAAAGAGTTTTAAAGCCGTCGACGCACTGCCCATTCTGCCCGCCGCGTTGATGCGCGGCGCGATCGTGAAGGCGAGCGTCTGCGCCGTGGCTTCCTCTTTTTTCGAGCAGAGAAGATGGCGGATCGCCTCGCGCGGGCGGGTATTGATGCGCCTGAGCCCCTCGAATACGATATCGCGGTTTTCGCCCGTGAGCGGAACGCTGTCTGCAACCGTGGAGACTGCGGCGATATCGAGGAACGAATACGCCTTTTCGCCCAAAAGAGCGCAGGCGACTTTAAAAGCGACCCCTGCGCCGCAGAGATTATCGTACGGGTAGTCGTCGCTGAGTTTCGGATTTACGACCGTGCACGCGGGAAGTTCGTCCGGAAGTTCGTGATGATCGGTAACGATGATCGACACGCCGCGCGATTTGACATATTCTACCTCTTCGCGGTTGGATATGCCGCAGTCGACGGTAACGATCAGTTCGGGGGCGCACTCGTCGATGATTTTTTCGAGTGCGGAAACGGACATCCCGTACCCTTCGCTCCTTTCGGGAATGTAGACGGTGCAGCCGACGCCGTATTGCCTGAGCGCGGAGACGAGAATGGACGCCGCGCCGATGCCGTCGGCATCGTAATCGCCGAACACGGCAACTGTGCCGCCGTGCGATTTTGCCGCAGAAATCGCATCGACCAGTTCGCGCATGCCGCGCATCAAAAAGGGAGACAGAAAATTTTTACGGGACGGATGAAGAAAACGCGCCGCCTTTTCGGGCGTATCGATACCCCTCGAATATAAAATTTTGGCGGTGATCTCCGAAATGCCCGCCCCTTCCGCAAGGCGGCGGACAAGGGCGAGCTCTTTTTCGGAAATGGAGATCTCTTCGATAATTTTCTTCATTCTGTTCCCTTTGCGGCGCATTTTGCCGCCGATGCCGAAAGCAAAACAAAGAGGCGGGAGCAAGCCCCCGCCTCGCCGTTTTTTACGTGATTATTCCGCGGCTTCTTCCGCGATCTCTTTTTTCTGCGACGCTTTTTCTTCCTTGCGCTTATCCGACGAATAATTGTATTTCGCCTTTTCCGCACGGCGCGCATCCGACTTTTCTTTGATGCAGGCGTAAATCGCGGGAGAAAGCATAAGCGAGGAATAGGTAGACGCCACGACGGCCATCAAGCCGCTCAGCATGAACCAAAGCATATCTCTGCCGATAACGGCGCCGATCGCACCGAGAACGACGAGCAACGCGGCGAGCAAAATCGCCGTTACGAATACGGATTTGCGGCTGTCTTTTACGGCGAGCGCAATCCCTTCGCGGGCCGGCAAGTCTTTGCGGTCTTCCGAACGGAAATCGCGGCGCATCTTGCCGAACACCAGCATGTTCATAAAGCCCGACAACAGCAACGAGAACGCCGCAACGCCGATCACCGTAACGCCGACAGGTATGCGGAGGAGCGCTATGACAGCGAGCGTGATCAATACGTCGTGAACGGCGGCAACGAGAGAAGTTACTCCCATGCCGACTTTAAAGCGGATCGCCATATAGACGAAGAGAAGCACAAACGCTACCCCCGCGCCGATGGCGGTGCGCCAAATAAATTCGTAGTACGGAGCGTTTTCGACCGTGTGATACGCAACCGAAACGACCGCCCTTTCGGCATTCTGCACGTTTGCATCGATCGCTACCGCGAGCGAATCGACAAAGGAAGCGAGGGAATCGCTCCCTTCCGTAAGAATGAACGTGATCGTATTCCCCGCGCCCGACGCGGATTCGTTGTAACGGACGTCGGCGACGGTGTATCCCGCGTTCCCGATCTCGGTATTGCAGAAACTTTCCAAAGAAGAGCGGAACTCTTCATCGAAAGACATATATCCGGAATCGGAAACCTCGACGGCGGTGTAATCCTTGGCCGTGGAATTCTCTCCGAATCCGAGGAAACCGAACAGGAACGCGCCCGCTATGATCAGAACCAGGCTGACCGTCAGGCAGATAAAGAGATTCTTTTTGGAAACAGTTTTACTCATCTTCCGTTTCCTCCCTCTTGAAATTGCAGAAAGCGATCTTGTTCTTGGGCTGAGCGAGGAACATATACAGATAGAAGCGCGTAACCGCAAGCGTGCATGCCGCCGAAATGACCGAACCGATCAGGAAAATCAGGGACATGTACTGTACCGTTCCCACCGAAATGAAATACAGGACAGCCGAAAGAACTACGAGCACGATATGGATATCGATGGTGAGCGCGAGGCTCTTCTTATATCCGGCCTTTATAGATGCCGTGAGCGTTTTGCCCGTTGCGAACTCGTCTCGGATGTTCCCGAATGCGTACCAGTTGAGGCCCGTCATGATCGCGGCGGAAAGAATAATTGCCAAAATGCCCGCCGCATTGACGACGATCGATTGGATCAGCGAAATGCAAAGCACAAAAATCAATGCGTACGTAAGGAACCCGTAAACGTGGGCCAGTCCCATGCCTTTATAGCGCACGAGCGAATATACGATCATCGCAAGGATAAGCACCCCGATCGCGATCGCAGCGATCAGCGCCG
>CALVXE010000088.1 GCA_944368795.1 uncultured Clostridia bacterium
CGATCGCCGAAGCGGCGGAATCGATGCGGAATTGAATTGCGCGGCGGAATCGCTTGTATTTGCGCGGCGGTTATGGTATACTTACTGAACAAAGCGACTGCTCGCCTGCGGCGCCCGGACTGTTTCGGCCCGCCGTGAACGGGGACGAAGCGAATCAGAGGATCGAACGGCGAACGCTCTGCGTTCGGGAAATCGGAGAGGACTATATGAAACTGTATAACACCCTTACCAGACAGACAGAAGAATTTGTGCCGCACGAAGCGGGGAAAGTGGGTATGTATACCTGCGGCCCCACCGTCTACAACTTTGCGCATATCGGCAACCTGCGCACGTACCTGATGGAGGACGTGCTGGAAAAATACCTGCGGTACGCCGGCTATGAAGTTAAGCGCGTAATGAACATCACCGACATCGGGCATCTTTCGGACGACGCCGACAGCGGGGAAGACAAGATGCTGCTGGGCGCGAAGCGCGAGCACAAATCGGTTCTGGAACTCGCAAAGTTCTATACCGACGCGTTTTTTGCCGACTGCGAAAAGCTGAATATCAAACGGCCGGACGTCGTGCAGCCCGCGACCGGCTGCGTGGAGGAATTTATCCGCGTGATCTCCGAGCTTGAAAAGAAGGGGTTTGCCTATAAGGCGGGCGGGAACGTCTATTTCGACACCTCGAAAGTCAGGCAATACCACGTCTTTTTCAATTTCAAGGAAGACGACCTGGAAGAAGGGGTGCGCGAAGGGGTCGACAAAGACGAAAACAAGCGCAATAAAAACGACTTCGTGCTGTGGTTCACGAAATCCAAGTTCGAGGATCAGGCGCTGAAATGGGACAGCCCGTGGGGTGTAGGGTACCCCGGGTGGCACATCGAATGTTCGTGCATCGCCATGAAGAACCTCGGCGAATACGTCGACATCCACTGCGGCGGCATCGACAACGTATTCCCGCACCATACCAACGAGATCGCGCAGAGCGAGGCGTACCTCGGCCATCCCTGGTGCAAATATTGGTTCCACGTGCTGCACCTGAACACTTCCGGCGGCAAAATGAGCAAATCTTCGGGCGGGTTCCTCACCCTCTCGAAATTGCAGGAAGAGGGGCGCTCGCCCATGGAATACCGCTTCTTCTGCCTGCTTTCGCACTACCGCAAATCGCTGGTATATTCGGAGGATACTTTTGAAAACGCGGCCAACGCCTACCGCAAACTGAAGTCGCGCGCGCTCGCGGTCCCCGCGGAAGGGGAAATCGACGCGGCCGCCTTCAAGCAGTATAAAGAGCGGTTCTGCGAGGCGATGGACGCCGACCTGAACACCTCTTCGGCGATCACCGTTTTGTACGACGTGTTAAAGGCGAAAGAGCTGAACGGCGCCACCAAGCGCGCGCTCGTTTCCGATTTCGACCGCGTTCTTTCGCTCGATCTTCTGAAGGAAGAAGAGAAAGCGGCGCCCGCCGCGGGGCTTTCCGACGCGGAGATCGAAGAAAAAATCGCCGCGCGCGCCGCGGCGAAAAAGGCGAAAAATTACGCCGAGGCCGACCGCATCCGCGCCGAGCTTGCACAGCAGGGGATCGTGCTGACGGATACGCCTTCGGGAACGACGTTTGCCCGCAAATAAAAAAGCAAAAGAAGAGCCGCCGCCCGAATTTCGGGCGGCGGAACCATCGTATCGGGGCGCGCAGCCGAAAGGACGGCTGCGCGCCCCGCGCTTTTCGCAATACTCTTTTCCGTTCGGCGCCGCGCAGTATCGCAGGCGGGGCCGGCGCGGATCCGCCGGTTTCCGGACAGCGGGTGCGGCGGGCTTTCGGAAACAGATCGGCCGCGGGCGCAAAGTTCGCAAAACCGGGCAAAACGTTTATAAAAGCCCGATCGACAATATGACCTGCGCAAACACGATGGCGACGACGGAGATCAGCTTGATCAGGATATTGATGGAGGGGCCGGACGTGTCTTTGAACGGGTCGCCCACCGTGTCGCCGATGACGGCGGCCTTGTGCGCGTCGCTTCCCTTGCCGCCGAAGTGCCCCTCTTCGACGAATTTTTTCGCGTTGTCCCAGGCGCCGCCGCTGTTGCTCATAAATACGGCGAGCAAAAAGCCGGTAACGCTTGCGCCTAAGAGCAGCCCCGTTACGCCGTTCACGCCTAAGAACAGGCCGGCGAGAATGGGGGATACCACGGCGATCAGGGCGGGCGCGATCATCTGCCGCTGCGCCGAGCGGGTGCAGATGTTTACGCAGCGCGCGTAATCCGGCTCGCTCGTCCCCGCGAGGATGCCGGGATTTTGCGCGAACTGGTGCCGCACTTCGAGCATGATGTGCTGTGCGCTCTTGCCCACGGCGGACATGGTGAGCGCCGAAAACAGGAAGGGGAGCATTGCTCCCAGGAACACGCCTACGAGTACGGCCGGGTTATCGACGCCGAGATCGAAAACGAACGCGGGGTCGAGAAGTTTTATCTGCGCGATAAAGGAGGAGAGAAGCGCCAGCGCGGTGAGCATTGCCGAACCGATCGCAAACCCTTTCCCCGTGGCGGCGGTGGTGTTGCCGAGCGAATCGAGCGCGTCGGTGCGCTCGCGTACCTTCTCATCCATGCCCGACATCTGCGCGATGCCGCCCGCGTTGTCGGCGACGGGCCCGTATGCGTCCGTCGAGAGGGTGATCCCCAGGGTGGAGAGCATGCCCACGGCGGCGATCCCGATGCCGAACATGCCCGTTTCGGTGCTTGCAGCGCCGCCCGCGGCAAAAAAGGAGCCGAGGACCGCCGCGGAAATGATGAGTACGGGCGCGACGGTGGAAAGCATGCCGAGCGCCGTGCCGTTGATGATCACGGGGCCTGCGCCGCTCTTTGCGGAAGAGGAGAGCTTGCGCGTCGGCCGATAGGAAGCGCTCGTAAAGTATTCGGTGAAAAATCCGATCAGCACGCCCGCGGCGAGGCCGATGATCACCGGCGCGGCCAAGCGGAGCCGATCGGGCAGGATCAGCCAAATAAACAGTACGGACGCCGCGGCCGTACCCACGGCGGCGAACCACGTTCCCGTGCGCAGGGCCCGCAGCAGGTTTTTCTGCTCGGCGTTTTCTTTCGTTCGGACGAGGAAAGAGCCGACGATGGAGAACAGGACCCCGATCGCGGCGATCCCCAGGGGGAGCAGCGCGCCCTTGAAGTCCAGACCGGCCGCGACGCCAAGCGCCATCGCCGAGAGGATGGAGCCGACGTACGATTCGTACAGGTCCGCGCCCATGCCGGCGACGTCTCCCACGTTGTCGCCCACGTTGTCTGCGATGACGGCGGGGTTGCGGTGGTCGTCTTCGGGAATATTCGCCTCCACTTTGCCCACGAGGTCGGCGCCTACGTCGGCGGCTTTCGTAAAGATGCCTCCGCCCACGCGCGCAAACAGCGCCATGCTCGAAGCGCCCATTCCGAACGTGATCATGTTCGAAGCAATAAATTCCGCCTGCGTCAGGCCGCCCGTATCGACGACGTGCGAAAAGCCTTTGAGCGCGAAATACCAGATCGAAAGATCGCACAGGCCCAGCCCCACGACGATCAGCCCCATCACGCTCCCCGCAGAAAAGGCGGTGCGCAGGCCCTTGTTCAGGCTGTCTTTACAGGCAACGGCCGTGCGCGCGTTTGCCGCCGTGGCGATCTTCATGCCCAAAAACCCGGAAAGCCCGGAGAATGCGCCGCCCGTGAGAAAGGCGAACGGCATGAACGGACCGACGAACCCGACGAGAGCGAGGATGCCCAACACGGCGAACATCGCCCCGAAAAATATCGCCACGACCAGATACTGCCTCTTTAAAAAGGCGTTCGCCCCTTTGCGGATGATCGCGGCGATGCCGCGCGTCTCCCCGCTTTCGGGCATTTTCAGCACTTTGCGCGCATAGTAAAGCGCAAAGGCGAGCGCCAAAACCGCCGCGCACGGCGCGGCCAGAATCGCATATTCCATTTTTCCCCCCTTTCAAGGCGCGGCGGTTCCCCGACGCGCCTTTTTTTCCATGATACCACGGAAAACCGGCGCCGTCAAGCCCCGCGCCGATTTTCTCCTTTATAGTATGCGCAAAAGAAAGGTTCGGGTGAGCGGCCGCAGGCATAAGATTTCAGAAAAATTACGGAAAAAAGCCGCAAACGGTTGTACGGAATACGAAAGTGTGGTATAGTAGTAAAAAGCGTTCGTAAACAAGGGAGAAAGTGAGAGGCGGGCATGGAACTGACGTTTCAGATACTCAAGTACATATTGACGGCGATCGTGATCTTGACGCTGTACAAAAATTTATATACGGTGATCGGCTTTTTCTGCAGGGCGCGCAAGTTTGAAGAAACCGACCGGCAGCATACCTACGGGATCGTGATCTGCGCGCGCAACGAAGAAAAGGTGATCGGAAACCTCATCGACAGCATCCGCGCGCAAAATTACCCGCAGGCAAAACTGACAGTTTTTGTCGTCGCAGACAACTGCGACGACAATACAGCTTTAATAGCAAAGGAAAAGGGAGCCGTCGTATTCGAGCGGCACGATCTTACCAAGTGCCGCAAAGGGTACGCGCTCGGATTCGGGTTCGAACGCATCAGGGAAAAATACGGCATCGAGAGTTTCGACGGATACATGATATTCGACGCCGACAACCTTCTGCATCCCGATTATGTGAAGGAGATGAACAAGGCGTTCGATACCGGCGAATACGCGGTGGTTACCGGGTACCGCAACACGAAAAACTTTTCTTCCAACTTCATTTCGGGCGGGTACGGCATCCACTTCTATTTCAGCACCCTCGGCTATCACCGCCCGCGCCAGCGGCTGCATACCTCCACGCATGTGGCGGGAACGGGCTACACCATCCGTTCCGAATGGCTCAAAGACGGGTGGAAATGGTTCTGCCTGACCGAAGATACGCAGTTTACCTATCACGTCGTGGCGAACGGCGGCACGATCGGGTATTGCGAAGCGGCGGAATTTTTCGACGAGCAGCCCACGCGCGTCGGCACGGTGCTCAAACAGCGGCTGCGCTGGGCGAAGGGCAGGCTGTACGCCTTTTTCGCGTATGCGCCCAAGATGATCGCCGGTCTTTTCAAGAAAAAGACGCACAAATGGGCGTGCTACGACATGTTCTTTTACGCTTTCCCGTACGGGCTCGCCTCGGCGCTCGTTTCCATCGCTTCGGCGATCGCGTCGGTCGTCGTTCTGCTGGTCGCGGGCGATAAGGCGGCGGCAGGGGCGGAAGTGCTGTCCTTGCTGAAAGGGTACGGCATGTCTGTGCTCGGATTCTGGTTCGGCAACGTGTGCATCGGCGCGATCATCGTCATCCGCGAGCGCAAAAACATCGTTTGCGGCAAGGGGAAACAGGTGCTTTACGTGCTTTTGTATCCGTGGTTCGACCTCGTGGACGTGCCCATTTCGCTCGTCTCCCTGTTTATGCACGTAACCTGGAGGAAGATCAAGCACGACGATACCACGCAGATCGGCGACCTGATGACCAAGCGCGAGGAACTCGGCGCGCCGCGCGGGAAGGAGGAACCTTCCGAGTCGGCGCCGCAGGAAGAAGAGACTTCCGAAAAATAGAGCCAAAACCGTTCCCGCGGGAACGGTTTTTATTTTGCGGAGCATTTTTGCTGGCGGTTTGCGGCAGAATATGGTATAATACCGGGAAAAGTTTTTAAAGACGGGAAGTTTTATGCAGTTCAAAAAGATCGAACGGGAAGATATCGCGCGGCTGCTGCCCTATTTCCGCGCGCAGAAAACGCGCCTGAGCAATTATTCGGCGGGTTTCCTGTTCATGTGGGGCAAATACCTGAATACGCAGTTCGCGGAAGAAGAGGGATGCCTGCTGCTCTTCGACAGGTATGTGGGCAAGCAGTATTTTTATTGGCCGCTTTCCGCAAACGGAGACGGCGCGGCGGAGGAGCGCGCCGCGCGCAGGATCGAGGACTATTGCCGATACAACAATATCCGCCTCCACTTTACGGCGGTCCCGGCCGAACGGCTGCCCGCGCTCGTGCTGCAATACGGGGCGGATATGCACGTATC
>CALVXE010000089.1 GCA_944368795.1 uncultured Clostridia bacterium
GCAGTCGGGGAAATCCTCCTGCAGTTTGGAAAAGCATTCCGCTTCCGCTCCGCGGAAAGAATAGATCGCCTGATCGGGATCGCCGATCGCAAACAGAGAGCCGTCCGCCCCCATCCATTTTTTTACGAGGGCATATTGCGATGCGTTGACGTCCTGAAATTCGTCTACATGCAAAAACCGAAAAGTTTTCGTATCTTCACCGTTCAAAGCCGCCAAAATCAGATCGTCGAAATCGAAATAACCTTCCTCCCGCAGCCTGCGGCAATATTCTGCGATCGCATCGTTCGCCTCCCCCTTGCCGTTCTTAAATGCGGAAACTTCGCCCAAAAAGCGCCGCGGCGAGCTCTTCATGCCGAATGCCGCTATGACATCCGCCGCCGTCTTTGTTTGATAAGCCCTGTCGGCGAGCGTCAGATTCCCCTTCAGCCGTTCATAGCACAGGGAATGGAAAGTTCCTACCGCAATGCGCTCCGCTCTCTTTACCCGCGCAGAAAGCCGAGCCCGCATCTCTTCGGCCGCCCGCACCGTAAAGGTAACCGCGGCGATTTCTTCCAGCCTTGCTCCCCGCTCGATCAGGCGCACGATCCTCTCGGTCAACGTGTGCGTCTTTCCCGTTCCCGGGCCGGCGATCACGGCAATTACGCGCACATGGCTGTCCGCCGCTTCTTCCTGCGCCGAATTGATCCCCCCCGAGCGCTTATCCTCCTTTTCTTCAATCTCCGCGGAATGCGCGGATCCCGCGCCTGCCGCGCGTTTCGGCGCCGCGGCAGCGGCGACCTCTCCGAAAAAGGACATCTGTCCGCTCGAAGTCCTCAACTCTTCGTCCGTGAACAGGGCGATCTTTCCGTACTCTCCGTCGTACCCGGCCGTCTTGATCACCCGGCCTTCGCG
Organism: uncultured Clostridia bacterium; assembly: GCA_944368795.1. Taxonomy (GTDB): domain Bacteria; phylum Bacillota; class Clostridia; order Christensenellales; family Borkfalkiaceae; genus Borkfalkia. The sequence goes on from CALVXE010000089.1 coordinate 892, forward strand.
CAGCCGCCTGACCCCTTCCGCAAGGCGTTCTCCGCCTGCGTGCGCGATATCGCCGTAAGAGCGCAGGCGCAAAATTTCATCTTCGGTCCCGAGTGAGGAGAGGAGTTTTGCATAAATTTGTTCCGCCCTTGTCCCCGCAGCCGAAATACCCAGCGACGCCGCGATCACTTCGGGCAAAGGCATCCGATACTCAAACGCTTTCGCATTCTCCTGCCGATAATCCTCCGGGCGGCGCGCAAGCTGTTCGACTCTGTTCAGAACGCCTATGGTTATCTTTTTTCCGCACACGGGGCAGCGGCCTCCCGCCCTTGCCGTCTCTTCGGGCGTAAGGCAGAGCTTGCAGTTCCTGTGGCCGTCAAGGTGGTATTTCCCTTCTTCGGGAAAAAACTCTACCGTTCCCCCGAAGCCTTCACCCGTTTCCAGCGCCCTCTTTACCCCGAAGTAGGACATTTCGCAATCGAGCACGTTGCTTTCGCGCCCCAATTTTGCCGGCGAGTGCGCGTCCGAATTGGATACCAAAGTATAGCCGTCAAGGAGCGGTACCCTGCGGTTCATGAGAGGATCGGAGGAAAGCCCCGTTTCCATAGCGTGGATCTGCGGCGTTAAATCCCCGAAGCACTCCTCCGCAGTATCGAACCCCGAAAAGGCGCCGAAAAGCGAAAAGTGCGGCGTCCAGATATGCGCGGGGATAAACACGGCGTCCGGACATACGTCCAGCGTTATTGCAAGCAGGTCCTTGGAGGAAAGGCCCAGGATCGGGCGCCCGTCCGAGCGGATATTGCCGATCGTTTCGAGCTTGAACGCGAGGCGTTCTGCCGCTTCGATCGAAGGCAGCAGGATCACATTATGTACCTTACGGACCTTGCCGTCCTGCTTATAAATGCAACTGATCTCACCGGAAATCATAAATCGCGGCGATACCGAAAATTCGCAGAAATCGCGCAGCCTGCTCCCCTCTTTGATGCGGTACAGTCCTTCCTCCGCCGGTTCAAGCGTTTCCGCGAGCTCTTCCCGCCATGCCGGATGGGTAAAATCGCCCGTACCGACTAAACCGATGCCCTTGCGCCGCGCCCAAAGATCGATATTCGGAATATCGGCATTTTTCCCGGTGGCCCTTGAATATTTGGAATGAATATGTAAATCGGCCAAAAACATACCTCCATTATACCGCCGTTTTTGCCGATTGTAAACACATTTTGCCGATTTCCGAATACTTCCTGGCCCATAACGCTCGTTTAATGTATTTAAAAGCTTCAAATCCTCATTTTTTGCCGCATTTTCCCTATTTACAATAGGCGGCTTCTGCTTTATAATTAGTATATCAAAATCATTTCACGGAGGTCCGAAAATTTGAAAAAAGTATTCAAAATGATCGCAATCGCAGTGTGTGCCGTGATTTGCGGTATGTGTCTGGCAGCATGCTCCGACGCCTCTTTCGACGTGTCCGTCAGCGATGACGGATACCTGATCGTCAACGGCGATCAGACAGACATCAAATTGGGCGAAGACGGAAAGGACGGTGAAGACGGCGTGAACGGCGAAAACGGTAAATCCGCATACGAACTCTATATCGAACAAAACCCCGATTATACGGGAGACGAAGCGCAGTGGCTGGAAGATATGGCTTCCGGCATGCTCGCTTCCGAACATGAATATGCACTGGTATCGTACGGACGCACCTTCGATGCCGACGTTTATAAAGGCGACGTTTCTGCGAACGGCACGGCCGTTTCTCTCTCCAACGCAGTGCTTACGCTGAACGATGCCGTCGTCATGCCGATCGGTGAAGGCGCAAGTTGGTCGGTCGAAGTGAGCGGCACACTGCTTCCGAACGGAAGCGGCGGAGGGCAGTTTTTGACCTCTTCTCCCCTTGTCCCTTCCGGGCGGGTATATTTCGGGATCAATATTCCCAACAGCGCCTTATTCTTAGGCGTAAACATCGACGATAAATACTTCAACTACTGCTGGAGCGTTCCCACCGCAACCATGAGCGGCGAACACGAGTATGTGTTTTCTTATGAAAACGGCGAATACCTTCTCTCGATCGACGGAGGAGAAGCACAGAAATTTGCCAGTCTCAATGTAAATCAAAGCAACGTTACGGCAATTGACGACAGCGCCGCCGCTTCGCGCGAACTCAATGACAAAATACGCGCGGTTACCGGGCAGGATTTCTTTACGTTTACAAGCATCGGCGCAACTTCGCATCTCTGCACATTGTCCATTGAAAACATGAAGATCACGACTTCTTCGATATACGGCTATCAGACGCTCGCCAAGCATCCGCTTGCGGATAAAACGATTTTCTACCTCGGCTCTTCAATTACGCGCGGCAACGGAGGAAATACCGACGGAGAATCGTACGTCGAGCAAATCGCCAATATTACCGGCAACAAATATCAAAAAGAGGCCGTATCCGGCACCACGCTGGCAAACTTCGGCGATACTTCTTATGTCGCACGCTATGCAGATTTGGATTTCAACGAGCAGCCGGACGCGCTCATTGTGCAACTCAGCACCAACGACTTTTCGCAAGGCGTTCCCGTAGGCTCTGTCAGCAGCGCAACCTCCTCGGAAGACATCAGTCCCCTGACCTTAACCGGAGCGATCGAGTACATCATCGCCCTTACGCGTGAAATTTCGCCCGATACAAAGGTGATGTTCTATACGTGCCCGCTCGGTGAAAATCAAGGCGTACGCTCTAAATATGCTGAATATATTTCCGGCACTTTGCAAGAAATCGCCGAAAAGTGGGATATCGGCATCATCGATATCTTCAACGCCGATTATATCGATGTTTCCTGCTATATGCAGGGAGATGCCCTCCATCCGCAGTCGGAGGGATATGCGGGAGTATTGACCCCGATCATGATCAATTACCTGCTCGAAAATCTTTGATTGCAGACAAGCGAAAAAAGCAGCCGCACGGTTCGCCGTGCGGCTGCTTTTTATATGGCGCTTTAGCAAATTTCAATAATTATAAAAAATAACATCCCTGTATCGGTGTGTTTTGACGCAGCGACCGAACTAAAATCCGAACTTTGAAGCCCACAGGGATACTGGGTTCCGTATCATTTTTGCAGTTCAGAATAGGTTTTGCGTGGTCGTCGCAGCGTTCAATGTCATTTACGAAGCCGCCAGGCAATGCCTGTTTTGCTTCCCGCGGCTATGGTGCAGGGAGTTTGCTACACTGCCTATATAATACCGAAATGCCACAATGTAGCGGTAACGTAAGCCGACAGCAATCCCCCCTTTCTCTTTGATAGCCGGTTCCCCCGATTGTATCGGGGGTCAGGGGGTTAATCACCTGACGACAGTGCGCCGACATAGGTCGGGCAGACCTGGAGGCGCCCCTCGCCTTCATCGGAAATCTTCGCTTATGAAAAAACAAAAAGTTCAACTTACTCTCGGCGCTTGGCTGTCCGAATGGTATAACGTTTATAAACTTCCCACCGTTTCTAAATCCTCGGCGGAAAACATCGAGCGCGTTATCCGTCTGTACATTCCTCAATGGCTCAAAGATTTGCCGCTTTCAGCTCTCCGCGCTTTCACTATCGATAAGGCACTTTCAGGCATTCCCTCCACACGCATGCGGAAGTACGCTTTTCACGTCCTCAATAACAGCCTCAATAAGGCTTTTCGCCTCGACTTCATCGAAACGGATATTATGAAAAAGGCGGAGCCCGTCAAACATCGCGCCAAGGTCGGCGAGGCGCTCACCGTTTCCGAACAGCGCGAATTTCTCCGCAAAGTCGAAAACCACTATATGCGCAATCTGTTCGAGTTCTACCTCTATACGGGTGTACGGCGTTGCGAGGCGCTCGCGCTCCGCTGGTCTGACGTCGACTTTAATTCCGAAACTATCCTTATCCGAGGCACGAAAACGCTTTCATCGTTCCGCCGCTTGGACATGTTGCCGCATGTTCGGGAACTGCTCCAAAGGCAAAAACGGCAATGCCCCGGCAGTCCGCTTGTGTTTCCCTATAAAAAGTGCTATGTAAGCGAGGTGTTCAAGCGCTTTTGCCCTGCGCACAAACTCCACGACTTACGCCACACATTCGTTACGAGGTGCGCGGAATGCGGCATAAACGTCAATGTCTGTCAAAGTCTCGCCGGGCATAGCGACATAAAAGTAACCCTGCAAACCTACACCCACACGACAAACAGTTTCCGCCGCTCGGAGTATCAAAAATTCAGCATTGAGCCGCCGCAATAACAAAAAACACCCCTGTTTCGGGGTGTTTTGGCGCAGAGAAAGGGATTTGAACCCTTGTTACCCTTATGGGGGTAAACACGATTTCGAGTCGTGCGCGTTCGACCGCTCCGCCATCTCTGCATATGCGCATCATACAATTAAAACAACTGTTGCGCAATGATAATCAGCATTATTTAGTTTACCTTTTTTTATAAATTTTGTCAACGATTTTCGCAGCACTTTCAAGAAATGTTTCTCCGGAAAAAAGATCGCAAAAATATATTCAGGTATTTCAAAAAGTATCGCAGGCCTTTTTACAAAACAAAAAACGGGAAATTATAGCCGCCGGCTGAATCGGCGGTTTGCATATGCTTTGGCCGACCCTTCAACGGGTATCGTTTATATTATAACGGCTTATTGCCCGTGCACCTGTAAAACAGTTCCTTTTACAACATTGCAATACTATATCGGTTAAAATCGGGTCTGTTTTTATTTTTGTATTATGATTTCGCTGAAGGCTTCTCTCTCCTCTTCCGTATAGCGAGGGAGTTATTAAATCGCCTGTCGCCCCACTGTTTGCGCTGAATCGTATATTTTAACCGCTATAAAACAAATAAGACAGCGAAAGCTGTCTTATTTGCAAATCCGCCGCATTTCGACGTGGCGCAGAAGGCGGGATTTGAACCCGCGCTACGGTTTCCCGTACTACTCCCTTAGCAGGGGAGCCCCTTGAGCCAC
>CALVXE010000090.1 GCA_944368795.1 uncultured Clostridia bacterium
GGCGATCTGTTAAACGAATTTGCTGTTATTTACCTATTTATTATAATTCCCCAAGGCTATTTACCTTGTGCTAAACTGTTTATGGTATTAGATGAGTCTTTCATTTTAATATCCTCCGATTGTGTTTCCTTTTTCTGACTGGCAGGTCAGTTCTTATTCTACACAATCGGAGCCTTTTTTTCAAGACTCATCGGTAAACCTCTTTTCAACCACGCGACTATCGCGGGGTTTTCGTTATACAAAAAAGTGTGCCTCAACAACGTGAAGCACACCCCGAAAATGTACTTCGCATTGTTGCTACACAATTCTTCCCAATACAGGAAAATGGAAGTACAAAATCGCATGATTGTACTCCTGTATTGAGAATTATAGAATTGTGTAGCGATTGTAGTATAGCACAAAATCCGCTGAAACGCAATCCCTTTTCAAAAGTTCTCGCAGAATGGCGTAATTTTTTCGTGGATACCGCTTTTACGGCTAACCAGATCAACAAAATTATGAAACAACAAGTTCGCACATAAAAGACAGCGGGCAACCGCAAAAAAGGCATTGCGTTTTTGCAATACTTTTTTGTATAAGAAAACCCGCAAACCATCCGCGGGGGACATTATGCAAAGGGCCCGGCGCTCATCAGCGTCGGACCCCTCCAAATTTTGCAACTGCGCACAGTCCAAGACCTTTGCATAAGTTGCGATTCAATTGACAGTTCTTCTCATTCCAGATCAGGCGTTCGCGGCAAGCCTGCCCAATTCCTCGCACGCGGCGATCGCCTCCGCGTCCGGTTCATTGTGCGCGATGACGCCGTCTGCAAGCATTTGCGCGCCCGCAGCTTCCGCGCGCTGCTGCCATACCCGCATCCATTCGCCGTCTCCCCAATCATACGAACCGAAAAGGCCCACTTTCTTCCCTCTTAAACGGCTCTCGATGGATGAAAAAAACGGTTCGAATTCACTTTCTTCCAGCTCTTCCGCCCCCATTGCGGGGCATCCGAACAGCAGAACTTCGCTTTCGAGGATACTCTCCTCCGCAGCCGCTACGGGAAGAATCTCGACTTCCGCCCCGCCGTTCTTTACACCGTCCGCAACGGCGTTCGCCATCGCCTCCGTGTTGCCCGTGCCTGACCAATATACGATGCGTATCATAAACTGCTCCTTTTTTTTGTTATGATTTTATATCGATCGCGCTCCGTAAACCGAGAGCGGTCTGATCCTTTACAGATATATCCCGACGGCAATTTTTATCGGACGCCGAAAATTTCGGCCAGCGGCTTGCCTTGCCGCAGTTTACAGCAAATGCAGTCGGCACAGCGTTTGTACCGCTCAAAGATCCTCGCCTTTCGTTCGGCATCGCCGTACACTTTCCAATACCCGCACAGGCATACGCCGCCCTTCGAATCCCGCATAAAGCCTACAACGTCTTCCAGCGGATATCCCAAAAACAAGCCGACCTCGTGCGGAAACTCTTTGTCGGCGCGGATGCGGTCGCGCAGCTGAACGACCGCCTGCCCTGCCGCGGAATACGCATATCCGAGCGAGTGCAGAAACGCAAAATTATCTTTCGCGAAAAGGATACGCGCGAGATATTCCCTATGGAAAACAAACAGCAGGCGCTTTCCGTTTTTCTGCCGCAGGGTAACGAACCGAAAATCTCTTTCCGCAAAACAACGGCGCAGGCAGCCAAGCGAATCAAATTGCTCCGCGTCGATCCAAAACAGGCTTGCGGGCTTCAGTCCCGCAAAGGTAATTCCGCAATGATAACCGAGTGCATATTCCGCTTCGCTCAATTCGCTCCTCCTCCCTCGCCGCGGCGGGCTGCTTTTGATATATAGTATACAGGCCGCGCATCGATCCGTCAACAAAATTAACCTCGGTAAACTAACTTTTTACCGAAAAAACCGCGCAAAAAACGGCGGGGCATTCCCGCCGTTTGCCGATAAACGGATTCGGCCTCTTCTTCTGTGATTTCAATGTTCCCGCCTTTGCACGGCGATCGCGGTCATCCAACCGCACAGACACCTCCCCTGCATTTGCCCTGTCCCTCTTTTCTTTGAATATACTCAAAAATACTGCCTTTATCAAACAATGTATCCCGATTAACAAATTTCTAAAATTACGTGCACTTTTACCGAAATCGAATTTATGCCGACTGCGTGCGGCACATTTATTTGCACGATTTTCAGCGGCAACTTACCCGGATACGTTAAGCCGAACAAAGCGCAAAGGGCGGCGAACCGTATGTTCGCCGCCCTTGCATGAAACAGTATATAATATTGCATTATTCTGCGCGGAGGAAACGCAGATAATCGTAAGCTATGTCGCAGCCCGACTTTGTCGACCCTATGAACATCTTGCTCGTATCGTCCGCAAACGATGCGTTGCGGAACGCCGCATTCGTCAATACGCTTGCTCCGTTCAGTTTTACATCCATTTTACAGGAGTCGAAATCCAATGTGATCTCCAAATCCAACCACGCGCCGTTTTCAACAGCCGTGATCACGCGCCAACCGCTCCCGGTATGATATTGTAAATTGTTCTTCTCGATTGCGACCGATGCGGTGCATTGATCGGGATTTCCTTCCGTTGCATCGCTCCTGTATAAAAACAGCACGTTTGCAAAGTGATCAGAACCTGGCGAATTATTTTTAATGCGCGTCTCCACTACGATCTTACCGGTCAGAGGCTCGATAAAATCGTACGCCGCCGTCGTATACGGCGATAAACCGGCTTCCGCCGTCGTCAGATGCAAAGCGCCGTCTTCGATTACCGCCGTCCCGTATTCTGCCGTCAATACCATACCCGCGGGGATCTCGTCCGTTTCAAAATCCTCGTCGAATATCACCCTTTCTTCCGCGCGAAGGTTTACCGTGAACTCCTTTTCCGTTACCGATACCGCGTTCTCCGCTCGCAGCGTGAATTTGTATATCCCCGCCTCCGCTTCCGCCGTAAACGTTACCGTCTTGTTGTCCGCTGCGATCTCTGCTCCCGCCCGGTCGCATATCAACTGCACTTCCGGTTCCGGCGTTCCGATCACTTCATATTCCAGCGTTACGCTCGTCTGCTCGTCTTTCGACGCCACGTATTCCGTCTTCTCCGCGTCGATCACCGGGAACAGGCGAGTCTCTCCGTCGTATACGCGGATCGAATCATACTCGATCCCCGTGTTCGGTTTGTCGCACCCGATCTTCAGCTCCTTGATCTCTCCGACTCCGCTGAACGGCTGACCCGCATATCGGTCGCTCCCCACGTACAGGTCGTACTCTTCCGATTCCGTGTCGATCACCATTCGGATGTCGTACCATTTCCCCGTTTCGTACCGCGCGATCGTCGCGCTCCAGCCCGTTCCGTCGTTCGACCGGAACCCGCACGCGTCCATTCCCAGACACGCGACTTTATTCCCCCCTTCCGTGCACAGAAACAATGCGTTCGCAAAATTCGAGCTTTCCGCTTTTACACGCGCTTCCACCACGTACGTCCCGCTCAGCGCTTCCTCGAACGTATATCCCGCTTCCGCTTTTCCGCTCGCTCCGACTCGGAACTTAAGGCTCCCGTTCTCAATTGCCGCTTCCCCGTCTCCGCTCGTTTCCGCGTTCAGATAGCTCGGTATCCCCGGACGATTGTCGAAATCTTCGTAGTATACAAAGCCTTCGCGCTTTTCTTCCGCGTCCGTTACTACCGTTACCTCGCAGCTCGCGCTCTTGCCGGCCGCGCTCGCCGTTACCGTCGTACTTCCGGCCGCTACCGCGCTTACCGTCCCGTCTTCACTCACCGTTGCCACGGCCGCGTTTTCCGTCGTCCACTCTATTTCCGCTTCCGTCCCTTCCGGCTTTATCGTCGCTTCCAGCCGTTCGCTCCTTCCTTCATATATCGTCAGTTCCGTCTTGTTCAGCTCCACCGATTCCACTTCCGTTCCGCCCTGCGAGCACCCAGCAAACAGACTCAGCGCTGCCGCTATCGCCAGCAATATCGTACATACCTTTTTCATTCCTTTTCACCCCCGCTTCCTTTTTCGCGCGGGCGCCTCAGCGCCCGCTCCGTTTCTTTCTCTTCAAAGCGACGGCTGCGCCGGCGCCGACCAGCAGCAGCGATGCCATCGCTCCGCCGCTGTAAACCGTCCCCGAACATCCTCCCCCGGGTTCCGTCGTCTCGCCCGTTTCGCCGGGATTTTCGGGCGTCCCCGGGTCTGTCGAAGGATTCTCCGGCTCTTCCGTTACGTCCGTTACCATTACGTATACTTCCGCATACAGGTCGCTGCTGCCCTGCGCCGTTCCGCTCTCTTTCAAGCTCGCGCGGAACGCATATCTTCCGTATTCGTTCCCGTCGTAATCGGCAACGGGTACCCATTCTTCTACCGCCACGTCGACGATCTGCCCCGTCGCGGTTACGACCTTCACCGTTTCCGGAAGCGGAAGTTCACTCATTTCCGTTCCTTTGTTTACTTTTATGTCTTCCATCCCCAATGCAAAGTCCGCTTCGCCGGGAATGAACACCTCCTCTTCGGTATAATCCGCTTTGGCGATCTCCTGGCGGACATCCGGCGCGAGAAGGACCGTCGTGCAGTTTTCGAAGCGCACGTTGTCCGTCCAGCGCAGCGTATAGCCATAGCCCACCGAATCACCCAATTCCTGATGCTCGGGATATTCTCCTCCCAAGCCGGCGTCGAAATCGGGAACTTCCGTCTTTCCTCCCGGCATTTCAAGATATACGTTTTTAAACAGTACGTTGGAAATGCGGTGCGCTTCTCCGTCGTTGAGCGTATTCTTTTCGGGATTCAGTCCGTAAAGCAATATCTCATGAATGTCTTCTTTCTTATGAGAATACGGCCACTGCATGCAGTTGGTATAACGAACGTCTTCCAATACAATGTTATTGATCCGCCCGAGATGTTTATAGCTTGCAGCATCTTCGATATTATACGGCGTGCGCATGCGGTTGCCGACAGCGGCAAACATCGCGTTGTCGACGTCCGTCATCTCGATGCGCTTAAATGTAAGGTATTCCATATCGGATCCGTCCACCGCTTCCAACGCGATGCCGGACATGCCGACGCCCTTCATATAAATATCTTCGAAATAGTAATTGCTGAACGGTCCCTGCGAATCCGTACCGAATTTGATGCCGTTGCAATAGGACTGGAAGAAACAGTCGTACACTTCCACGTTCCGGCTCGGGATCATGTTGCCGCTCTTGGGGCAGAACGCGTCGTCCCCCGCAATGACCAAACAATTTTCCACCGTGATGTTGCTCGAATTCACGGGGTCGATCCCGTCGCGGTTGGGCGCCACGTGGTTGGTTATGTTCACGTTGCGGATCGTGATATCGCTGCTCTCGTAAGGCACGAGCGTCCAGAACGGACTCTGCACCATGTTGATGTTTTCGATGTACACATCCTCGCAGGAAGCGAAATAGATAATGCACGGCCGCTGATTGGGCGGGTCGTTTTCACCGAATCCGTAAAATCCGTTTCCGAAAATGGTGCCGCCGCCCGTGATGCGCACGTTCTTTGCATCCTCAAACCAAATGATCCCCCTGCCCAACTGTTTGTTGCCGTTATAGCCGTTGGAAGGAATCACTTTCGTGTACACGTTGCGGTCCATATTCGCATAGATAGTCGCGCTCTCGTCGATGAACAGAGTCATATCGCTGTACAGCGTGATCTGCCCCGTATAGAACACGCCGTTCTCCAA
>CALVXE010000091.1 GCA_944368795.1 uncultured Clostridia bacterium
GGGCCTTCACGGACTCGAACCGCGGACCAATCGGTTATGAGCCGACCGCTCTAACCAACTGAGCTAAAGGCCCCTGTTTACGGGATTACTGCGCCGCATTCACAACGCTTGATTATTTTATAATATCCGTGGAAAAAAGTCAACTGTTTTTCGCTATAAAATTCCCCTTTTTGCACATAAATTTTTTCGACAAAACACTTTGGCTTTTTCCAATAATAGCGATTATCCGCGCTCTTTGCGGTGGTATTGTAGTAGGGCGCTGAAAAAATAAACGGCAAGCCGCCGTTATGCGCGGCGGAAAGGACAGATCGATGAAAGTGGAAGGAAAAAATTCGAACGGCAGCCTCTACATATTTCTGAGCGGCGAACTCGACGAATACAGCGCGCCGCAGGCGCGCGCGGAGACAGACGCGCTGATCGAAAACAACTTTGCCTGCGACCGGGTCATTCTCGACCTTTCGGGCGTAAAGTTTATGGACTCTACCGGAATCGGCTTTTTGGTGGGCCGATTCAAAAAACTTAAAAAATGCTCGACGCCCCTGTACATTCAATCCCCCGATTTTGCGGCGGATAAAATACTTTCCATGAGCGGCGTATATTCGCTTATACCCAAACTGTGAGGAGAAACCATGAAGAATTATATGAAACTCGAAATTCCCGCTCTTTCCGAAAACGAGCCGTTTGCCCGCAGTGCGGTCGCGGCTTTCTGTGTGCGGCTGAATCCCTCCCTCGATGAGCTTTCGGACGTCAAGACCGCCGTGAGCGAAGCGGTAACCAACTGCATCGTTCATGCGTACGGCGGCAGCGGTGGCATGATCTGCATAGAGTGTGAGGCGGAAGGGCAAACGCTACATATTCAGATATCCGACAGCGGCAAGGGGATCGAAGACGTGGCAAAGGCAGTCGAACCCTTTTATACTACGCTGGGGGATGAGGAGCGCTCGGGGATGGGATTTACGATCATGCAGACATTTATGACGACTTTTGGCTTGCGTTCGGCACCGGGGGAGGGAACGACGGTTTGCATGAGCAAGCGTTTCGGCGGTCCGCAGGCCGACGAAAAAGCGCGAGGCAGGCTCGCCGATGCTCAGTGAAGAAGAGACGCTGCGGTGTATCCGTGCGGCAAAAAAGGGCGACGATAACGCAAAGGAAGCGCTGCTTTCCGGGAATGTATCGCTTTTAAAGAGCATTGTGCGCCGCTATTTGGGGAAGGGGGTCGAATTCGACGATCTGTTCCAATTGGCGAGCATCGGGCTTTTAAAGGCGGTATACGGCTTCGACGAATCGTTCGGCGTGCGCTTTTCCACCTATGCGGTGCCGATGATCGCGGGCGAGATCAAGCGTTTTATGCGCGACGACGGCTCTGTCAAAGTTTCCCGCGCGATGAAGTCGGTTGCCAAAAATATGAATCGTTACATCGAGGAGCGCACGGCCGAGCGCGGCGTTGCTCCGACCGTTCGGGAAGTGGCGGATAAATTCGGTATGGAGGAGAGCGAGGCTGTTTTCGTCCTCGGTTCCTCACGCATGCCCGTTTCCATCTACGAACAGTCCGAATATAAAGACGAAAAATCGCAGAGCCTTGCCGACAAACTTCCCTCCGTCGACAATCAGGACGAGATGATCGAGAAAATGCAGCTGCGCACCGCGATCGAAGCTCTTCCCGAGCGCGAAAAAAAGATTATCATTCTCCGCTATTTCCGCGATATGACGCAGAGCGAAGTCGCGGAGGTCATCGGCGTTTCTCAGGTGCAGATTTCGCGCATAGAAAGTAAAATCGTATCGGATATGAAACGACAGCTCGGCTGATTGAAGGGGCAAAAGAATAGAAACCGGCGGCGCCGAAGAAATTGCGCCGGCCGGTTTTTGTCGGTTTGGGGCAAAGAGAACGTTAACTTGTATAAATTGCAAAAAAACGGCAACAAATCTTCCGAAATTTCGGCAAAGTATTGCGCGAAGGTCTTTTTTATGGTAAAATACAGAAAAGGAAGGGGGATTGTATGAATATTTGGCACGATATATCCGCAGAGCGGATAAAGAGTTCCGACTTTATGTGCTATATCGAGATTCAGAAAGGGTCGAAAAGCAAGTATGAACTCGATAAGGAGACGGGAGTACTGAAGTTGGATCGGATCTTGTATACTTCCACCGTTTATCCGGCAAGTTACGGCTTTATTCCGCGCACATACGCGAACGACGGGGATCCTCTCGACGTCCTCGTGCTCTGCAGCGAGCCGATCCTTCCCGCGACGCTCGTGCAATGTTATCCGATCGGCGTTATTATCATGGTGGACGACGGGAAAATGGACGAGAAGATCATCGCGATCCCGTTTCGCGAACCGACTTACAATATATATAAAGATATAGCGCAGCTGCCGCGGCACATATTCGACGAAATGATGCACTTTTTCGAGGTTTATAAGGTTTTGGAACGCAAGAAGACTTCGGTGAAAGAGATCATGGGGCGGGACAGCGCCGTGGGCATCGTGCAAAAAAGCATCGAAACGTATAAGTTAATGAAAGAGGGAGGGAAGTTATGAAGATCGTTTTCTTCGGCGATTCGATTACCGCGGCAGACCGAGACCGTTCCGATCCGTCCGATCTGGGAAGCGGATATGTGGGGATTTTGTATGAGAAACTGAAAAACCTGTACGAGAGTACAGATTTTGAATTTCTTAATCGCGGGATCGGAGGAGATCGCGTGCGCGACCTCGAAGCGCGCGTCGATGCCGACGTCGTCGCCGAACGGCCGGATATTGCCGTCGTGCTTGTCGGCATCAACGATGTGTGGCGCAAATATGATTCGGGCGCGGAATTTGACTTGGAACAGTTTTCCGGATCCTATGAAAACGTTCTCAAGAAGATCAAAGACTGCGGAGCGAGACTGATCGCGGTCGAACCTTTCCTGTTCAACGTGCCGGATAAAAAGAGGTTCCGCCGGGAATTCGACCCGATGCTCGCGGCGATCCGTGAAATTGCTTCGCGATATGCCGATGCGTTCGTTCCGCTCGATGAAATGTTTGCGGGCGTCAGCCAAAATGCCGGCATAGCGGCATATTCGGCGGACGGCATCCATCCGACCCATCGCGCCGCGCGCCTGATCGCGGATAACGTCATTAAAAAGATAAGGATGTTTTTATAAATATGCCCAAGAAACGGCTGCTCGTCGTCGTAGACATGCAAAACGATTTTATAGACGGCGCTCTCGGCACGGAAGAGGCGCGGGAAATTGTCCCCAAAGTCAAAGCCCGCATTGAGCTTGCCGTCGGGGAGGGGGAAACTGTCGTTTATACCCGCGATACGCACGAAGAAAATTATTTAAATACGCAGGAAGGGAAAAATTTGCCGATTCCGCACTGTATTCGAGGCACGCGCGGACGGGAGATCGCCGACGGACTGTACCGAGACGGGTCTCCCATATTCGATAAAAACGCGTTCGGCAGCCCGGCGCTTGCCGAATATGCGGAGCAAAACGCATTCGACTCTGTGGAGCTGATCGGCGTCTGCACGGATATCTGCGTGATCTCCAATGCGCTGCTTTTGAAGGCGTTTTGTCCGGAAGCAGAGATTTCCGTCCGTGCCGGGTGCTGTGCCGGCATTACTCCCGAAAGCCATGCGGCGGCGCTGTCGGCGATGAAAGCCTGCCAGATCCGCGTTCTTGCATAACAAGGCGGAGTCGGGCTTAGGATCCTTATAATAGAAACCGTTCCGCCTGCCCGAGCGCAATCGGAGCGGTGCGCGTCGGCAACGGCGGCTGCATTTGATTTTTACTGCGGAACGCAAACGTTATTCTTGGCGCTCCGCAATGCCAAAGACGACAGGGAACTTTTTTGAACGATGAAAATTTTAATTACGGGCGGTGCGGGCTTCATCGGCAGCGCTTTTGTGCGCTTTACTTTGCGCGAACATCCGGAAGACGAGGTCGTATGTCTCGATAAACTGACTTATGCGGGGAATCTCGAAAATATTGCGGAAGCGTTTTTTTCGCCGCGTTTTCGGTTCGTGCAAGGGGACATTGCCTGCGGTAAAAAAATCGCCGGATTTTTTCGGCGGGAAAAATTCGACGCGGTCGTCAACTTCGCCGCGGAGAGCCACGTCGACCGCTCGATTCGAAATCCGAAGCCCTTTTTGGATACGAACGTGTTGGGAGTGCAGTCGCTCTTGGACGCCTGTGTACGGAACGGCGTGCGCTTTCATCAGGTTTCTACCGACGAAGTTTACGGAGATCTTCCTCTCGACGGAGGGACGCCGTTTACCGAAACGTCTCCGCTCCGTCCGTCCGGGCCGTACTCGGCGAGCAAAGCGGGGGCGGATCTGCTGGTACTGTCTTATTTTCGCACGTACGGCGCTTTCGTAACCGTTACGAGGAGTTCCAACAACTACGGTCCGTATCAGTTTCCGGAAAAGCTGATCCCTCTCGCGGCGGCGCATGCTCTGCGGGGCGAGCCTGTCCCTGTGTACGGAGACGGGAAGAATGTGCGCGATTGGCTGAGCGCGGAGGATCACTGCCGCGCGGTGGATCTCGTTCTGCGCGGCGGGCGAAGCGGAGAAGTGTATAATGTGGGCGGCGAAGAGATGGCAAACCTCGATTTGGTTCGCTTGATCCTGCGCTCGCTGGGGCAGAGCGAATCGCTCGTTCGCTTTGTGGCCGACCGCAAGGGACATGACCGCCGCTATGCCGTGAACAGTGCAAAAATCAGCCGCGAATTCGGGTGGGGGCCTTCCGAAAAAATGCGTGAGGGGATCGTGCGCACGGTCGCATGGTATGCGGAACATCCGGACTGGCTTGCACATGTGGAAGACGGCAGTTACCGCGATCGAAATGCCGGATATTTGCGGCGATATGCTTGTGAAAAATTGTAAAAAGACGACCTCGGTTGAGGTCGTCTTTTAAGTTGTTGTCAGCTTCTGCCGTACTCCAATCTGCCGCCGGCATATTCGTATACGTATTTCGTTCCGCCGTTTTCGTCCGCTTCGATGGTTACCCGGTAACTCTGCGCGGCGTTTCGGTCGCCTACGCGGATGATAATGCCGTTTCTGTCGTCGCGTTCAAAAAAGAACCGCGTCGTCGAACCTGTGGCCTTGTCGTAGAGGCCGAGTTCGATTTCCGTTTCGTCGTGTTCTTCTTCGTAATCAAGAGAGCACCGTTCCTGCAGCGTTCCGTTTTCGTAAACCGAATAAGTATATTCTTGTTCCGCTTCTCCGGTTTCTGTTTCGGAAGAGTATTGTACGCGAAGGTAAGAGTTCGCCGCTTCATCCAAAACAACGGTGAAATTCGTCTCGTTTTCCGTTTCGTCGCCGTCCGTTTCCGATTCTTTTTCTCCGCGCACCGCGTATTCGGCCCCGTCTATGAGCATGATCCCTTCGATGCGGTATTCTTTTTCCGCTTCGCCTCTGTCGTCGTCATAGCGGTCGTCGTCTCTGTCGTCGTCTCGGTCGTCGTCTCGGTCATCGTCATCGCGATCGTCGAAGTCTTTTGAGACGGCGGAGTCCGCAGTTTTGGCGCCGGGCCCGATCTCATTGTAGTAGAGAACATATTCAAGCGTATTGCCCAACATGTCTCTGTATAAAATCGTTTCTTTTACGGAATAACCTTCTCTGTCCGATTGTTCGGCGTTTACGGTATATGCGCCGTCGCTGAGGATGCTTTCGACCAAATGCATAT
>CALVXE010000092.1 GCA_944368795.1 uncultured Clostridia bacterium
AAGGCTCGAACCTGCCGGCGGGCGTCTTTCCTTTCGGCGAAAACATCTTTTCCGCCACGGCGAGCGGAGAATCTCCGCTGATGCGGATCACGGCGACCCCTCCCCTTCCGGGCGGCGTTGATATCGCGGCTATATTTTCGCTCTTCATCCCTTCATCCACTCCTTTTACGGGAATTATATCATAAAAAACGGCGATCTGTCAATAAATCGCCGCCGACGCGCCAAAAGAGACGGCCCCGCATGACTGCGGGGCCGAAGCCTGTTTTCGGCATCAAGAAAAAAAGTCGTCGGAACTGTTCGGGCCGCCGTTCTTCGGCTCTTCGGGACCTTCGGTTCCGTTTCCCGCCGTGCCCGAACCACCGTTCCCCGTTCCCTTCTTTTCGGAAAATTCGCCGAACGGATCGCTTTCTCCGCCCGTCTTCGAAGAAAATTCGCCGAACGGATCATCCGGCTCGCGCGGCGCTCCCTGCCCGCCGTAAGGGCCGGCGTTCGGATTCTGCCCGTAGGGGGAGCCGTAACCGCCCCCGTAAGGATTTCCCCCGTAAGGGTTGCCGCCGTACGGCCCGTACTGCGACTGCTGCATGCGCCGGTATTGTTCCGCGCGCGCCGCCATAAACCGTTCGTAATCGACGGGGAGCCTGTTCCTGTATGCAAAGATCAGGAAAGCGGTCAGAACGGGCAAAATCGCACAGAGGATGACCATCCAGATATACGAAGCGGGGCAGTATCTGCGGAAAAACGCGATAAACAGGAATACCGCGGCGAGCGTATACAGCAGGTAGAAAATATATTCTAAAATCAGCGCTACGTTCATCATCTGCACGATCGCAGGGTTTAAACTGCCGGTAAATTCGATACTGATATACGTTCCGTTCGCGTTCGTCTCCGTTACGATGTTGTACAGCACGCCCTCTCCCTGCGCAAAAATATACGTCTGGGGAAAATACTGCAATGCATAACAGACGCAAAGCAAAACTTCCAAAACCATCGCATACAGCCCGATATGCTTCAGCTTCGCATTGCCGCCGAGCCGCATCTCCCCCGCAAGTTCACCCATCAAAAAAGTACTCGCAAAGGGAACGAACGCACACCATATGAGTTTATTCTTGCCCGCCTTTTTCGCCATCGTGCTCAAGCCGATCACCTTAAAGGCGTAGATCAAAAGATAGACCGCCGCCGCGATCGTATAAACGGCCCACGGCTGAAGCATGGTAAAACCGTATGCCCGCGCATACAGCGGATTCCCGAAATTGAAAATAATACCGAATACAATAAAAAATTCCATAATCTGCTCCGTTCCCGGATTATTTTATTCGCCGAACAGGTCAAACCCGTAGTCGACATGCCGCAGGGTAAGCCCCTTTGCGGGCATCGTCTTGCCTAAAAGATCTCTTTTTCCTCCGCCGAGAGCCTCCTCCACCGCAGAAACAGGAAGTTTTCCCGTCCCGCATTCGAGGATCGCTCCCGCCATGATACGGACCATATTGTATAAAAAGCCGTTGCCGCACACGTCGATATGCACGCCGAACACTCTTTCCCCGCATTCGTCGGCCCACGGCACCGGTTTTGCCGAATATACGGTACGCACCGTCGTCTTCACCGAGGATCCCGTCGAAGAAAACGCCGCGAAATCGTGCTCGCCCTCCAACAGACGGGCGCATTCGCCCATCCTCGCAAAATCCGGGCTTCCCGCAAAGCGCGCCGCATACCGTTCGAGCAGCGGATTTTCCCTGCGCGAAAAATAGACGCTGTAGCGATACGTTTTTTTCTTTGCCGAACGGCAGGCGTCGAACTCTTCGGACACCGCCGCGCTCTTGAGAACGCGCACCGCGGGCGGCAAAAACACGTTCAGCGCATCGGCGACCCGCTGCGGCTGAATGCGGATCTTCTCCGGCAGATCGAAATTGCAGACCTGCCCGGCCGCATGTACACCCGCATCCGTGCGGCCGCTGCCCGTAACGCGCACTTCCGCTCCGAACGCTTCCCGCACCGCCCGTTCCAGCTCGCCCTGCACGGTCGGGCCGTTATTCTGTATCTGCCAGCCGCTCAGGTGGGTGCCGTCGTAACTGACCAAAAGGGCTGTATTCATGGCAATCACCTAAAATCTCATTAACGCACTCTTCATTTTTATCACAGGAAATAGTTGATGATATCAAATTTGCCGCCGAAATAGATATTCAGGAACACCACTCCGGTGATCAATCCGCCCAAAACGAGCAGTCCCAAAAGGTCGCGCCAGGTAAAAACAAGTTTTTTATACTTCGTCCTGCCCTTCGCCCCGCTGTAACAGCGGGCTTCCATCGCGTCGCCGAGGTCCTGCGCGCGCCGGAACGCGCTCACAAGCAGAGGCACCAGCACGGGGATCATCGCCTTTGCGCGCTTGATCAGCCCGCCCGTTTCAAAATCCGCTCCGCGCGCCTTCTGCGCCGCAATGATGCGGTTCGTTTCATCCGTCAGCGTGGGGATAAAGCGCAGCGCGATGCTCATGATCAGCGCGAGCTCGTGTACGGGAAAGCGGATCCACTTGAGGGGGGTAAGCAGGCTCTCGATGCCGTCCGTCAGCGCCACGGGCATCGTCGTCAGCATCAGAACGGAAGTCCCCATGACCAGCAAAAACAGCCGCAGGGAAATAAAGATCATGTTGATGATCGCTTCCCAGGAAATCCTGATAAATTTCCACTGCCACAGCATGTGCAATTCGTCGTTCGAAGAATAAAAGAACAGATTGAGGATCGCGGAAAATATGATCAGGAACAGGATCATCTTCACAGACCGCAGCACGCTGCCGAACGGAACGCGCGCGAGAAACACGATAAAGATGAGGAACAGCGTTACCGCCGCCAGACCGAAAAAGTTCTTCGCGAGAAATACGGCCACGATGTAGGCGATCACGAACACGATCTTCGCGCGCGGATCCATGTTGTGCACGAAAGATTTCGCGGGATAATATTGCCCGAAGGTTACGTCATTGATCATTCTGTATCCCTCCCTCCGCCTTCCACAGAGCGAGGACCTTATGCGCAAAGTCGTCGCAGGTAAAATCGGTTTCCAACTCGATTCCTCTTTCCTTCAGAAGGAGAGCGCATTTCGCCGTTACCGGCACATCGAGCCCCAGAGAAAGCAGCTCTTCCGTATGGCGGAACAGCTGTGCGGGCGGACCTTCCATCACGACTTTCCCTTCCGAAAAAACGGCTGCCCGCGTACAGTTTTCCGCGATCTCGTCCATATCGTGCGATACGATCACGATCGTTTTGCACCATCCGCCGTGAATGGAATGCAGCAACTCCATCAGCTCTTTTTTTCCGAGCGGATCCAGCCCCGCGGCAGGCTCGTCCAAAATGAGGATTTCGGGTTTTGTAACGATCACGCCCGCGATGGCGGCGCGCCGCTTCTGCCCGCCCGAGAGTTCGAACGGCGATTTATCTTTTACCCGCGCGTAATCCAGCCCCACCGTCTCGATCGCCTCTTTTACGGCGGCGTCCCTCTCTTCCTGCTTCATTTCCTTTCGGAAATTTTTCAAACCGAACGCGACGTCTTTTTCCACCGTTTCGGCAAACAGCTGATACTCGGGATATTGGAACACCATCCCTACTTTCGAGCGCAGTTCCACAAAATTGCACTTTTTATCCGCCAGGTCGTACTCGCCGACTTTCAGGCTTCCGTCCGTCAGCCGTATCAGCGCGTTCAGATGCTGTACGAACGTCGATTTTCCGCTCCCGGTATGGCCGATGATGCCGAAAAACTCCCCTTCCTCGACGGTGAGGTCCACTCCGTTCAGCGCCCTGCTCGCGAAGGGCGATTTTGCACTGTACGTATACGTCAGTCCTTTCGCAACGATCCGCATATTCCCTCCGCCAGTTCTTCCGCCGTAAACGCGTTTCCCACGGGCATGCCCGCTTCCTGCAATACTTTGCAGATATACGCGGCGCGCGGCAGGGTCAGGTTGTACATCTCCAGCTCGTCACTGCGCGCGAATATCTCTTCGGGCGCTCCGTCCATCACGATTTCCCCGCGGTGCATGACGACTGCCCGATCCGCCTGAAGCGCCTCGTCCATAAAATGCGTGATGAGGATCACCGTCATGCCGCGCTCTTTGTTGAGCTTCTTTATGACGTCCATCACTTCCCGCCTGCCCTTGGGGTCGAGCATGGCGGTCGATTCGTCCAAAATCATGATCTTCGGCATGATCGCAAGCACGCCGGCAATGGCTACCCGCTGTTTCTGCCCGCCCGAAAGCCTCGTCGGCGTCGACTGGCGGAACTCCTGCATGCCTACGGCGTCCAACGCAAATTCGATCCTTTTTCCGATCTCCTCGCGCGGCACGCCGATATTTTCGGGGCCGAAAGCCACGTCGTCCTCAACGATCGAAGCGACCGTCTGATTGTCGGGATTCTGAAAGACCATCCCCGCGTTTTTTCGTATTTCAAACGTCATTTTTTCGTCCGACGTATCCATCCCGAACACCGTAACCTTGCCGGAAAGCGGGGTCAGAAGGACGTTGACGAGCTTTGCGAGCGTCGACTTTCCGCTCCCGTTCCTCCCCAGCACGGCGACGAACTGCCCCTCTTCGATGGAGAGATTTACCCCCCGCAGGGCGAGGTCCCGTCCGTCTTCCCGGTACGAAAAATTCACGTTTTCGAACTTCACTGCTTCCATAGGTCAACATTATAACAAAAGCGGAAGAATTTAACAACGATTTTGACCCGCATTCTTCCGATTTCACCCTTTCATGATAAATATTTAACAAATTTCACCCATTTATATTGACTAATTTTTTGAAAAACATTATAATATTAGAGAAATGCGGGCGCAAGCCCGCCGTTTCGTGTATCCACAGAGAAAAAAGTTATTCGGAGGTTATATTTTCTATGAAGAAGATGACGATCGACGGCAATACCGCCGCCAGCCACGTCGCTTACGCGTTCTCGGAAGTCGCGGCGATTTACCCGATCACGCCCTCTTCCCCGATGGCGGAAGTCGCGGACGAATGGGCCACCGCAGGCCGCGTAAACATGTTCGGCCAAAAGCTTCGCCTTGCGGAGATGCAGTCGGAGGGCGGCGCGGCGGGCGCTGTGCACGGTTCCCTTTCCGCCGGCGCTCTGACCACCACGTATACCGCAAGCCAGGGGCTTCTCCTCATGATCCCCAACATGTATAAGATCGCGGGCGAACTGCTGCCCACCGTCTTCCACGTTTCGGCGCGCGCGATCGCCGCGCATTCGCTGAACATCTTCGGCGACCATCAGGACGTCATGGCGTGCCGCCAGACCGGTTTCGCGATGCTCGCTTCCGGCTCGGTACAGGAAGTTATGGACCTTGCGCTGGTCGCGCACCTGTCCACGCTGAAAGCCAAAGTGCCTTTCCTGCACTTCTTCGACGGCTTCAGAACTTCCCACGAAGTTTCCAAGATCGACGTCATCGACTACGACGAGATGAAAGCGCTCGTCGACATGAAGGACATCGACGACTT
>CALVXE010000093.1 GCA_944368795.1 uncultured Clostridia bacterium
CGCCGCCGATTGAAAAATAAGTGCGGCGTTTTATTGACTTTTGCGTGCGATTATTCTACAATATTAGAGCGCGCGGGCAGCCGCGCGACTATTTTACGGACAAGCGCGGTAAGTGCGCGGAAGTGAGTTTGTATGGACGCACGCGAAATTTGGCAGTTGATTCGCAACAATGACAATTACAACCCGTCGGACGAGCGGTATGCCACCATGGAGTATCGCCGTGCCGGCAGGAGCGGACTGGAGCTTTCGGCCCTGTCTTTCGGCATGTGGCACAATTTCGGTTCGCTGGACAATTATGAAAATATGCGCAGCATGGTCTTTACCGCCTTCGACTGCGGGATCACCGTGTTCGATATAGCCAACAATTACGGGCCGGCCGCGGGGAGCGCGGAGCGCAATTTCGGCAGTATTCTCGCGCACGATCTCAAGGCGTACCGCGACGAGATGATCATAACGACGAAGGCGGGCTACGGAGCTTGGCGGGGGCCGTACGGCAAGGGAACGGGCGGCAGAAAGCACCTGATCGCCAGTCTCGACCGCAGCCTTAAAAATCTCGGATTGGATTACGTCGATATTTTTTACCATCATCGTCCCGACCCGAATACTCCGATCGAGGAGACGTGCTCGGCGATGAAGAGCATCGTGGACAGCGGCAAGGCCCTGTACATAGGTATTTCCAACTATTCAAAGGAACAGGCGGAGGAAGCTTTCCGCTGCTTCAAAGAGATGAAAGTGCCGCTGGTGATGCTGCAGATGCCGTATTCGATCCTGAACCGCGACGTGGAAAAAAGCGGACTGAAGGCTCTTGCCCGTGAAAACGGGATCGCGCTGACCGCATACAGCCCTCTGTCGCAGGGGCTTTTGACGGATCGTTATCTGCACGGGATCCCCGAAGACAGCCGCATGAATAAGGACAAAGACCTGAAAAAGGCGACGCTGACCGAAGAGCTCGTGCGCAAACTGGAGGCATTGAACGAACTTGCGGGCGAGCGCGGACAGACGCTGGCGGAAATGGCCCTTTCGTGGACGCTGAAAGACGGGGACGTGGCGAGCGCGATCATCGGCGCTTCGCGCCCTGCGCAGATCGTGGCGGATGCAAAACTGAATACCGCGTTTACGGCGGAAGAGCTAGCGCGCATCGACGAGATCACGCTGTAAAGGAGACCGCGGATGAAAATCGAGACCATCGATCTGTATGAATATTTTAAAGCGGAGAGAAAAAACGGCGAATCGCGGGGCTTTTTGACGGCGTACAGGCACGGACAGATGAGCGAAATGCGCTCGCGCAAAGTGCGCCCCGCCATGCTCATACTTCCCGGCGGCGGATACGGATTTCTGTCGCAAAGGGAAAATGAGCCGATCGCTCTGCGGTATTTTGCGGAAGGATTCGACGCCTTTGTGCTCGATTACGATATAGCGCCCGTCGCATACCCCGCCCAGATCGTGCAGGCGGCGATGGCAATGCTGTATCTGCGGCGGGAGGCGGAACGGCTCGATCTGGATTGCGGGCATATCGCCGCCGTCGGCTTTTCGGCCGGAGGGCACCTTTGCGGGTGTATTTCGCTGCTGTGGGACGATCCTGCGGTTCGGGAACTGTTCGGATCGGAGTGCGAAAAGGTACGCCCGGACGCCGCGATCCTCTCCTATCCGGTGGTTACGGCAGATAAGAATTTTTGGCACGAAGGATCTTTTCGGAATTTTTGCGGGGAGAAAGTTTCGGCAGAGGAGTATTCTTTGGAAAAGAAAGTCCGCCCTTCGGCGCCGCCCTGTTTTATTTGGGCGACGACGGAAGATGACTGTGTTCCTGCGGAAAATGCGTGGCTTTTATACGGCGCATTGCATCGGGCGGGCGTTTCTTCGGAACTGCATCTGTTTGAAAAGGGATGGCACGGCCTTTCGACCTGCGATATCGAAGTGAACGACGAACGCCCGCAACAATCCTTTTTCGGACATGTGGCGCACTGGTTCGGGCTGTCGCTGGAGTTTTTGCGGGAACACGGATTCGAAGTGCGGCCGATGAAAGAATGAACGGGTTTGTGCCGCCTGAATGCGGTTGAAAATCGCGTTTGGCATGCGGCGGATGGCAAAAAATTTGTGCCGGCCGTAAAAAATATCGCAAACGGGGGTTGACAAACGCCCGAAAAACGGTTATAATGTCATCGCAAATTGAATATCCGGTAAGTAAGGCTACTACGGGGATACGGACTGTTGCCGCAAAACGATGGAGACATCGTGCGTTGGTTTGAACAGGCGGCGTCGAAAAACAAGGCGCAGCATAACACAGTTTCATCGCCCTGCAAAGTCAAAGCTCAAACGGTACAATGGAAGCTGAAGAATCACAGTGCCCGCGCGCCGTTTGGCGTGCGGGTATTTTTTTGTCCCTGCCGAACGGGCTGTTCGGAAAAATCAAAAAAGGAGGTTCGCGGAAAAATGGATGAAGGATACGGCAGTCGAAGTTCAAGATCTCAAACGGGCCTGGGCGCGCCCTTTTTCCGCGCGCTTTTTCCTTAAAGATCGTAGAATTTCGGCCGCTTTCCTATCGATTGCGAAAGGAGGTGGCTGTTATGGCAAAAAAATTAAAAAAGTTTTTTCTTTCCCAAATGGCGGAAAATATCTTGCGCGCGGAGGAGGCCAAAGAACGCGTACGGAAGGCGGCAGTTTCGACGAGGGAAGAGGTATTCGAGCTGTTGGAAACCGACAGGCGGGGGCTGAATGCGAAGGAGGCGGCGGTTCGCTCGGAAAAATACGGAGCCAATGTTTTGCCTGCAGGTAAGAAGGGGATGCCGCGCATCGCGGCGGCATTCGCGAATCCTTTTACGGCGATTTTGTTGATTCTTGCCGTCGTTTCGCTGCTGACGGATGCGGTATTCGCATCGGCGGGCGAAAAGAACTACATGACGGTGATCGTGATTGCGGTGATGATTTTGGTTTCGGGCGGGCTTCGGTTTGTGCAGGAACTGCGCAGCGGCAGGGCGGCGGAACGGCTTTCGGCAATGATCGAGTCGAATGCGAGCGTCTTGCGCGGCGGCGAGGAATGCGAGATCCCCGTTTCGGAATTGACGGTCGGCGACGTCGTCCGTCTTTCCGCCGGCGATATGGTGCCTGCCGATCTGCGGCTGATCGAGGCAAAAGACCTCTTTCTTTCGCAGTCCGCACTGACGGGGGAGAGCGCTCCGGTGGAGAAGAATCCCGATGCGGCGGCAGGCGCGGGCGATTTGGCTTCCTGCGCGTGCCTTGCCTTTTTGGGCACGAACGTGGTGAGCGGCGGCGGAATCGGGATCGTCGCGGCCGTCGGCGCGGATACATTGCTGGGGCAGACGGCGAAAACGCTGACGGGAAAACCCATAAAGACCGCTTTTGAAAAAGGCGTTGATTCGATTTCGCGGATCCTGCTTCGATTCATGTTTTTTATGGCGCCTCTCGTCTTTGTGATAAACGGTCTGAGCAAGGGGGACTGGCTGGATGCCGCGCTGTTTTCGGTGAGCGTGGCCGTGGGGCTTACTCCGGAAATGCTGCCGATGATCGTAACCGCCTGTATGGCAAAGGGCGCCGTTTCTCTTTCCAAAAAGAAGGTTGTCGTAAAAAATCTGAACGCGATCCAAAACCTCGGCGCAATGGATATTCTTTGTACGGACAAGACGGGGACCCTTACGCAGGATAAAGTTGTGCTTGAATTGCACCTGAATGTTGCGGGAGAAGAGGACGCGCGGGTTTTGCGCCATGCTTTTTTAAACAGCTTTTATCAGACGGGTTTAAAAAATTTAATGGACGTTGCCGTGATCGAACGGACGAACGAACTGTGCGAGACGGGCGAGATCGGAAAGGATGTGCTTTCGAAATACAAAAAGACGGACGAAATACCCTTTGACTTCGAGCGGCGCAGGATGAGCGTCGTCGTGCAGGACGGCGAAGGGAAAAGACAGCTGATCACCAAAGGAGCGGTGGAAGAGATGCTCGCCATATCTTCGTTTGCGGAATTGAACGGGGAACTGCTCCCTTTGACCGATGAATTGCGGAAAAAGGTGGCAAGGCGCGCGGAAGAACTGAACGAACAGGGTATGCGCGTGCTGGCCGTGGCGCAAAAAAACGATCCGCCGACAGATCTTACTGCCGCGGATGAATGCGGAATGGTACTGATCGGGTACCTTGCCTTCCTCGATCCTCCGAAATCGACGACGGCTGCGGCGATCGCGCGTCTGCGCGAGGCCGGCATAAGCGTAAAGATTCTGACGGGGGATAACGAAAAAGTTACCGCCTGTATTTGCCGAAAAGTCGGATTGGAAAAAGGCAGGACGCTTTTGGGGAGCGACTTGGACGGCATGAACGACGAAGAACTCGCGGATGCCGCGCTGCACGCACAGGTCTTTGCGAAACTTTCTCCGGCGCAGAAAGAGCGGGTGGTGCGCGCATTGCGCGAGAAGGGGCATACCGTCGGCTTTATGGGGGACGGCATCAACGACGCTCCCGCTCTGCGTGCCGCGGACGTCGGGATTTCGGTGGATACGGCCGCCGATATCGCCAAAGAATCGGCAGGGGTAATACTGCTCGAAAAAGATCTGACGGTGGTTGCCGACGGCGTCATCGAAGGAAGAAAGACGTATGCGAACATGATGAAATATATCAAAATTACCGCGTCGTCCAATTTCGGGAATATGTTTTCGGTATTGGCGGCGAGTGCGTTTTTGCCTTTTTTGCCGATGCGCTCGCTGCAGCTCGTGCTCTTGAACTTCGTGTACGATGTTTCCTGCACGGCGATGCCCTGGGACAACGTCGACGATGAAAGCCTTGCGCGGCCCGCCGTATGGGACGCAAGATCGGTAACCGGATTTATGGTCCGATTCGGCCCCGTAAGTTCAATTTTCGATATAATAACGTATGCCGTGCTATTTTTCGCCGTCTGCCCTGCCGTTTGCGGTGCGCCGTATGCGGCTTTGGATGCGGCGGGGAAACTGCAGTTCATCTCGCTGTTTCAGACGGGATGGTTCGTCGAATCGATGGTAACGCAGTCGCTCGTCATTCATATGCTGCGCACTTCAAAAACGCCTTTCGTGCAGAGCAGGGCTTCGCTGCCCGTGTTGCTTTTGACGCTTTGCGGGATCGGACTGTTGATCGCCGTGCCGTATACCGCATTGGGGCGTACGATCGGGCTGAGCGAGCTTCCCGCCGCATATTTCGGCTTTTTAGCAGCAGCTGCCGCCGCTTACATGCTTTTCGTAACGGCGGTGAAAAAGGCGTATCTTCGCAAGAGGCGGACACTCATTTGAAAAAGGTGCCGAAGCCGCATATCCGCCGAAAGCAGCGGAATTCAAGAAAAACGGAAAAAAAGAGCGGGAGCCGCGAAGATATGCGGCTATCGCCCCTTTCCGTATCTGTTGCCGATTATTTATTTTTTCGCGAGGCAAGATCAA
>CALVXE010000094.1 GCA_944368795.1 uncultured Clostridia bacterium
ATAAGTCGATCGGCGAGGCGGGCATCCAGATCGTAGACGAGGACGAGCGCGACCGAGAGCTGTTCGAACAGGCTCTGCGCGATATCGGGCTGGACGATCCCGTCAAGATGTACCTCAAAGACATCGGCCGCGTGCCGCTCCTGTCGGTCGATGAAGAGATCGAGCTTGCCCGCAAAATGCAGGAAGGGGACGAGGCGGCGAAGAAGAGGCTTTCCGAGGCGAACCTGCGCCTCGTCGTATCCATCGCAAAGCGTTACGTCGGCCGCGGCATGCTGTTTTTGGACCTCATTCAGGAGGGGAACCTGGGCCTGATTAAGGCGGTGGAAAAGTTTGACTACCAAAAGGGATTCAAATTTTCCACATACGCCACCTGGTGGATCCGCCAGGCGATCACCCGCGCCATCGCGGACCAGGCCCGCACCATCCGCATTCCCGTGCACATGGTCGAAACCATCAACCGCCTCACGCGCGCGTCGCGCATCCTTCTCCAGCAGCTCGGCCGCGAACCCACGCCGGACGAAATCGCAAAAGAACTCAATCTGCCCGTCGAGCGCGTCCGCGAGATCCAGAAGATCGCCCAGGACCCCGTATCGCTGGAAACGCCGATCGGCGAGGAAGAGGATTCGCATCTGGGCGACTTTATCGAAGACGACCGCGCCACGACGCCTTCCGACTCGGTGGCGTTCACCATGCTCAAGGAACAGCTTCTCGGCGTCCTCGATACGCTCACTCCGCGCGAAGAAAAAGTTTTGCGCCTGCGCTACGGTTTGGACGACGGAAAGCCCCGCACGCTCGAAGAGGTGGGCAAAGAATTCAACGTAACGCGCGAACGCATCCGCCAGATCGAGGCGAAAGCGCTTCGCAAACTGCGCCACCCTTCGCGCAGCAAAAAACTCAAGGATTTTCTCGATTAAAATGCGCAGGGCCAAGCGCATACGCACCCTCTGCGGCGAACTCCTTCCCTGCGAAACGTTTGCCGACGTCGGCTGCGATCACGGGTATTGCACGCAGTATATGCTCGAGAAGGGGCTGTGCCGCCGCGCTTTCCTTACCGATATCAGTGCGGAAAGCCTGAAAAAGGCGGAAACGCTGCTCGCCTCGTACATACGGGAGGGGAAGGCTTCGAGCGCGTGCGGTTTCGGGTTGGAAAAAGTCCCGCCCGCTACCGAGCAGGTCCTCATCGCGGGCATGGGCGGGGAAGAGATTTTAGAAATTCTCCGCCGCGGCTTTCTTCCGCCGGTCTTAGTCCTGCAGCCGATGAAGCACTCGTTCAAGGTCCGCCGCTATCTCCTGGAACAGGGGTACGGCATCGACCGCGATTATACCTTTGCCGACGGGAAGTTTTACGATGTCATCCGCGCCCGCAGGGGCGTTGAGGTCAGAGAATACGATGAACGCTGTATCCGATTCGGGTACGACAATGTAAAAACGCCTTCGGCGGACTTTTTTGCCAAGGTCCGCAGGGAGCGCGCGCAGTGCCTTGCCTGGCTGGCCGCCGCGGGCGGAGACGCGCCGGAGGTGGAAGCGCGCGTCGCGGCGCTTACGGAGGTATACGATGAAGCTCAGAGAAATTTACGATAAGATCGACGCGCTGTATCCGAAACGCCTGAGCGACGACTACGTCGCGGCGTTCGGCGGGCACGACAACAGCGGCATCCTCGTCGACGCGGGCAAAGAGATCGGCGGCGCCGTGTTCTCTCTCGATTTGTCGCAGGGTGCCATAACTTCGGCGATCGAACGGGGCGCGAATCTGATCGTTACCCATCACCCGGCGATCTTTTTTCCGATTTCCGGGCTGCGCGCGGAAGATCCGACGGGCGCGCGCCTTCTGCGCGCCGTCGAAAACGGGATCGGCGTGATCTCCATGCACCTGAATATGGATTGCGCTCCGGGCGGCATCGACGAAAGCCTGGCCTTCGCATTGGGCTGCGAGGAAGCGGCCGAACCCAACGAAAAGATCGAGGGCGGCGGTTACGGCCGCGTCTTTGCCGTAAAAGAGCAGCCGTTCGCCGCATTCGCGGAAAATGCGAAGCGGGTGCTCGGCACCCGTCGGGCCTTCCTATACGGCGGTCCCGAAGATAAAATAACGCGCGCCGCCTCCTTTTGCGGGGCGGGCGTCGACGGCGGCGCCGTTTCCGCCGCAGTGCGCGGCGGCGCGCAGGTCATCGTCTCCGCAGACATCAAGCACAATTACATCTGCGACGCTCTGGAATCGGGGCTGAAAGTCTTGCAGCTCACCCATTATGCGAGCGAAAATTACGGATTCAAGAAAATATATCAGCATCTGAAAGACAAACTCGGCGTGCCCTGTTCGTATCACGAAGACGGGTTTATGCTTTGATCAGGAGGTATTCGAAATGATAGAGGAACTTTTAAAGTATCAGGAAACAGACGGCAGGCTTCGCGCGGTAGAGCATGAGATCTCATCGACGGAAGAGCGCAAAAAGTATGCCGCGGCGCGCAAATTTTTGGAAAAAGCGCCCGAAAAACTCGATTCGCTGGAAGCAAAGGCGGTCGAACTTCGCCATGCGTTCGAACAGCTCGAAAAAAAATACGCCGAAATCGCCGATACGATCCGCGATTACGAAAATTTGGACGAGATGATCGGCGAGCAGGGCGGCGAGATCTCCTTTTATAAAAAGAGCGCGACGCAGATCGCGGATAATCTTCGTGGTTTAAAGGCGGAAATCAACAAGCTCGTTTCGCAGATCGAAGCGGCGTCAAAGGAATACAGCGCCGCCAAGGCGCAGACCATCGCCATGCAGAAGCAGTACAAGGAGTATAAGGCGAAATACGCCGAAGTCAAAGAATCCCGCGCCGCCGAGATCGCATCCATCGAAAAGGAATTGGCGGAACTTGCCAAAAAGGTCCCGAAGCAGGCGCTGGAAAAATACAACGCCAAGCGCAAAGAAAAACTGTTCCCCGTCGTGTGCGAAGTTACGGGCAACCGCTGCCCGCAGTGCGGCATGGAACTTTCCATTGCCGAGCTTTCGAAGATCTCCGAAGGGTCCTTTGTCGAATGCGACAGCTGCCGCAGGATCCTGTTCAAACGGAAAGCATGAGAAAAATAGGCGCCGTTCAGCGGATAACGCAATCGTTTTAAAGAATATAATTTTTTCAATGAATAAAACAAGGTTCGGATAAAGGAGCTGCCCGCCGATTCAATCGGCGGGCAGCTCCTTTATCCGTTTTCGGGAGAACGTATCTGTACGGCGCTGTTTTTCCGGATCACTGCGGATACAGTCTCAGCAGCTTTTCCGCCCTCTCCCGCATTTCCGCGGCGATCGTTTCGGGCGCGAGCACGCGGATGCCGTCCCCGAAGCTCATCAGCTTCGAGTAGAGGACTTCTCCCGCCGGCAGCGAAGCCTCCGCGATCAGCGCGTCGCCCGCTCTTCGTATGTTTCCGATCCCCAGCCACTCCTCCACGTCGGGGAGCGCTTTTTTTTCTACCGAAATTTTCAAATCGACCAGTTCGGCGTTTTCGAAATTGAATTTCAGCGGCAGCCGGTCGCGGTCGATCTCCCGCCTCTCAAATATTTCGCCGGTGATCCTCGCGCTGCGCACGCGCGCGATCTTGAAAAGGCGGAAGTCGTTCCTGTTTCGGCACCAGGCGTAGATGTACCAGATATTCTGTTTATATACGAGCAGATGCGGTTCGATCACGCGGCGGCTTTCCGCCCCTTCGCGGTCGATATACGCGAGGTCGAGGCACTGCCGCTTTTCCGTCGCCTCCTCGAATACCTTCAGCTTATCCGAAAAATCGTACGCGTCTCCCCAGGTCCCGCTGTCAACCAGAATATTTCCGGAAATGCTCAGATTCCGCGCTCCGGATTTTTGCTGCTGCGCCAATTTTTCCGCCGCAGAC
Source organism: uncultured Clostridia bacterium (assembly GCA_944368795.1). Classification (GTDB taxonomy): domain Bacteria; phylum Bacillota; class Clostridia; order Christensenellales; family Borkfalkiaceae; genus Borkfalkia. The sequence goes on from CALVXE010000094.1 coordinate 3,866, forward strand.
TTCAGCGCCTCGCCGGGCAGCTGCTCGTACAGCGCGTCGATGGCGTTCTTCGCGGCGGCGTATTCCTCTTCCGTAAAAAAGTTTTCAGGCAATTTATACGTATCCGGCAGGAATATTCCTCCGTTTCTGCCGCGTATAATATCGAGCGGAACCCCGGCTACGATCAGCTCTTCGACGTAGCGGTAAATACTCCGTTCCGAAACGTCGTTTTCGGCCGCCAAAGCAGACGCGCTGGATTTCCGCTTCTTTAAAAGAGTAAACAAAATTTTCAGCATTACTTGGAATTTCATGATTCGTCCCGAAAAAATTTTTAAAAATTATCGAAAATATTTTAATATATATGACAATATCTGTCAAGTATTTTGCCGTATAATGAAGGCATCAAAAGGAGGACAGGCACATGTCTATCGCACATAACTTTTTTCGTTCGGTATTTCATAGGGGAGAGAGGGCGGCTTTTGCCGTTCCGCCCGCAAAGCAATTTCGGGTAACGCGCCTCGATTCTCCCGCGGCAAAGCCGATTTATTCGCCGGTCTTTTGCGGCGGCACCTCTTCGGAAGAAGAACGCCGCGCCCGTTCCTGGGAAGAGCTGTCGCGCATCGTCGCTTTGGCAGACAGGCGTTCCCGTTCCTGCCGCTCCGCCTCTTTCGGGGAAGAACCCCGCAGAATACTCTCCTTTTCGCGCGGCCTTGCGGCAAATTTCCGCGCGGATCCCGCAAAGAAAGCCGAAAGCGAAGATTTCTTCGCGCCCCTTTTCGCTCTGCGGGGGCTGAACGTGGAGGAGCGCGCGCGCTACCGTGCGGGCGGCAAGGATAGCGGGCGGTTATAACAGCTATAAGATTTATTAATACATGCAACCGCGGAAGAATATTTGCATATTTGAAAAAATCTTGCTATAATAGAGAGCGGAAATAAAAAACAAAGGAGTTTTTTGTATGTCTTATGTAGAGAGAGTTCTCGCCCGCGTAATTGAGCAGAACCCGAACGAACCCGAATTCCACCAGGCGGTTACCGAAGTTTTGCACAGTCTGGAACCCGCGATCAACGCAAATCCGCAATATGAAAAGGCGGGGCTTCTCGAAAGGTTAGTCGAGCCCGAACGCGTCATCATGTTCCGCGTGCCTTGGGTAGACGATCAGGGAAACACGCAGGTCAACAAAGGTTACCGCGTACAGTTCAACAGCGCGATCGGCCCCTACAAGGGCGGACCTCGTTTCCATCCCTCGGTCAACCTTTCCATCATCAAATTCCTCGGCTTTGAACAGATCTTCAAAAACAGCCTTACCGGCCTTCCCATCGGCGGCGGCAAAGGCGGCTCCAATTTCGATCCGAAAGGCAAAAGCGATAACGAGATCATGCGCTTCTGCCAGAGCTTCATGACGGAGCTGTACCGCCACATCGGCGCGGATACCGACGTACCCGCGGGCGATATCGGCGTGGGCGGCCGTGAGATCGGCTTTATGTTCGGCCAG
>CALVXE010000095.1 GCA_944368795.1 uncultured Clostridia bacterium
CATCTGGATGATGGCGAATTCGGGCGCGCGCGGTTCCATCGACCAGATCAAGCAGCTTGCGGGCATGCGCGGCCTGATGGTCAACCCGCAAGGTAAAATGATCGAAATTCCCGTTAAATCCTGCTTCCGCGAAGGGCTTACCGTTCTCGAATACTTCATTTCGTCGCACGGCGGCCGCAAAGGCTTGGCGGATACGGCTTTGAAAACGGCAGACTCCGGGTATCTTACCCGCCGTCTCGTAGATGTCTCGCAGGACGTTATCGTGCGCGAAGAAGATTGCTGTGCGGGCAAAAAACCCCGCGGCATGAAGATTTCCGCGATCGTCGGCCCCAACGGCGAAATCGAAAGCCTGCACGACCGTCTGGTCGGGCGCTTCGTCTCCGAAGACGTCGTGCATCCGCAGACGGGCGAGATTATCGTCCCCGTCAACGAGATGATCACGGAAGAAAAAGCGGACGAGATCGTAGCCGCGGGCATTCAGGAAGTATCCATCCGCAGCGTATTTACCTGCACCTCCCGCCACGGCGTGTGCGCGAAGTGTTACGGCAAAAACATGGCGACGGGTCAGCCGATCCAGGTCGGCGAAGCGGTCGGTACGATCGCGGCACAGTCCATCGGCGAGCCGGGCACGCAGCTTACGATGCGTACCTTCCATACGGGCGGTATCGCGGCGACGGGAGACATCACGCAGGGTCTTCCCCGCGTCGAAGAACTTTTCGAAGCGAGAAAACCCAAGGGCGTGGCGACGCTGTGCGAAGTGGCAGGTATCGCCTACGTCAGCGAGCAGGACAATCAGAAGCATATCGTGATCCGCGACGAGTTTACGGGCGCGGAAAAGAAAGACTATATGCTCCCGTTCAACGCCGAACTCAAGATCAAAACGGGCGACAAAGTCGAACCCGGCACGCAGCTCAACGGCGGCTCTGTAAACCCGCAGGATATCCTGCGCATTCAGGGCGTGAAGGGCGTGCAGGACTATATCCTCAACGAAGTACAGTCGGTATACCGTTCGCAGGGCGTTGACATCAACGATAAGCACGTAGAAATCATCGTGCGCCAGATGATGCGCAAAGTCCGCATCGAAAACTGCGGCGATACCGAAATGCTCCCCGGCGAACTCGTAGACATGTTCACGTTCGAAGACGAAAACGAACGGGCGATCCAAAACGGCGGCCGTCCCGCAACCGCAAAGCGCGTGTTGCTCGGCATCACGAAAGCCGCGCTCTCTACCGATTCGTTCCTGTCGGCCGCATCCTTCCAGGAAACGGCGCGCGTCCTCACCGAGGCTGCGATCAAGAGCAAGGTCGATCCTCTCATCGGTTTGAAAGAAAACGTTATCATCGGCAAGCTGATCCCTGCGGGAACGGGCGTGCGCGACTACAAGAACATGAGTCCGCAGCTCGTAACGGGGCATCGCGAAAGCGACGATCTCATCGAGGAGACGCGCGAAGCGTTCGATATCGAAGAGCCTGCAGAGGGCTGAATTTAAAAAGTGTTTCAGAACAGGGCTTCGCCATTCGGCGAAGCCCTGTTGGTTTCATGATTTTGTATAGCAAAAGTTCAGAAGGCCGTTTCCGGCAATACGAATGCAAATGCATTTTGAAGTTTAATTTTGTAATATGTTGTCATAAAAATTATTGACAAACATGACAAAAATATGATATGATTTAACCACAAAATGGATGGAGACTATCAATGAGAAAATTTTTAACCGTACTCCTTGCGTTCGTATTGGCTTTTACGGCAGTGTTTGCTTTTGCCGCATGTTCCGATGCGGAAAACGATCAAAACGGCGGCAGCAATACCGAGCAGGGCGGTAATTCCGACGGAGATAATAACAGTAACAGCGGCGAAGATGCGTTGCAGCCGGTCGCGATGGATGCCTTTCTTTCCGGTGTGTTGCAGAACATATCGGAAGCGGAAGGATTTTCGATCACTCTTGCGGCGACGGCGAAGGGCAGTACGTCGGTTAAAGTCGGCGACGGAAATCCTATATCCGAAGAGGTGGATAAGACTTTTGAAGGTACATACGCGCCGGGTGCAGACTTTGCGCGGCAATTGCTTGCATTGCTGGAAAAATATGATTTGTCTTTGACGGGAACTGTTCCCGCATCCGCCGATAACAGCGGCTACGAATTGATTTTACCTCTGACGGCGGCCGAGCTGTTACAGACGCAGGTTGTCGATACGGTCGTCGGATTTTTACAGGAAAATGCCGATAAGCAGCTGGGCGACGTTCTTGCTCCCGTATTGTTCGGAGGCGAATATGCGGAAGAGGAAGGCACGGCGGCATTGGCCGCATGGACGGCAAAAGTCTTTACGGAACAAATTACTTTCGATGAATTTTTTGCCGAGTTGGATAAGATATTCGCTCTGTACGGCTTTGAATCCGCAGACGTGATCAATGTGCTGTCGCTCATTCTCGGCGAAGACATGGCGGCGAAGCTTGAAGGAAAGGGCAAAACGCCTGTATCGGAGGTCGTGAATCCGCTTTTGCAGTCCATCGAAGGCTTTGAGCAGATGACATTTTCCGGCATCGGGCAGCTGGTCGCGCTGGGCGGGATGATTAAGGTCGGGGTTATATGGGATAATATCCTCGCGGCAACCGTTGCGGAGCAGACGGGTCTTCCCTTTGCACCCACGATCGCTGTTATGGACACGCTCAACATCGCACAGGCGGATATTACGATCATTGTACAAGCGGATAAGGATATGAAGCTCGTTTCTTTGTCGGCGACCGTCGCGTTTGAGGCATCCGTCGTTGCGGAAGATACCGAGTATTCCGCCGATATCGACGCTTCGGCAAATTGCACGTTCGGCTACGCTGCCGCGAGTGCGGTGCAAAAAGCCGCGTAAATCGGAAAATAAAAAAGCCCTTTCGCGCTCTTGCGGGGAAGGGCTTTTTATATGCAGGCTCAACCGGATCGGAAGAATTTACAAACAAACCGTTTTTGTGGCGACGTTTGCGCAGAAAGCCGCGTCATGTTCGACGAACAAAATCGTCGGGCAAAAGCGCGCTATCAGCTCTTCCAAAAGCATGCGCGAAACGAGATCGATATAATTGAGCGGTTCGTCCCAAATATAGAGGTGCGCGGGAACGGCAAGCGATGCGGCCAAAGCGACCTTCTTTTTTTGTCCGTCGCTGAATGCGGAAAGATCCTTGCCGAACGAATCGCTGCGGAAGTCGAGTTTGTTGAGGATGGCCATGACGAGGGAAGGGGAAGCGCCGTTTTTTTCGGAATATTCCGCAATCGTCCCGGAAATCGAGCGGACGTCTTGCGGAAGATAGGAAACGATCAGATCATTGGGGATGGCGGCGATCCCTGCCCGAACCGGCAGTATTCCGGCAAATATTTTTAAGACGGAGCTCTTTCCGCTCCCGTTTTCGCCCTTTAAGGCGATGCGCTCGCCGCGGTGAACGGACAGGGTGAAGTCGCGCACCGCGTCGCCGTTCCCGTAACCGGCATATACGTGCGAAACGGAACATAAGGTCTCGGCGCGGAAGCGGATGGGAGACAGCTTCAAATCACCGTAAAATTCGGTATTTTTAAGCAGCAAACGCTTTTCTTTGGCGGCTTTTTCACTGCGTTTTTCGAGAACCTTCGCCCTTTTTGCCATCTTTGCCGCCATTGCGCCGATATGTCCTTTGTCAGGGCGGAGCCCCGCAACCGTCTGATTTTTGCTTGCTTCCACCTTGTCCGCCCAACGCCCCGCGCGTTCGGCGGAAGCTTGCAGCGCGGAAATTTCTTTTTTCAGGCGCTCGTTTTTTGCCGCTTCCGCCGCATCGGAAGCGGCTTTGTCTCTCTGCCAGTCGGAAAAAGATCCGCTGCGCAGTTCGGTTCCGCTGCGGTTCAGGGCCAGCACGTGGTCGCAGCACAGATCCAAAAACGCGCGATCGTGCGAAACGAGGATAAACCCCCGTTTGGAACGCAGATACGTTCCTACAAGGCGTCGGCCGATTTCGTCAAGGTGGTTGGTCGGCTCGTCGATCAGAAGAAACGCCTCCTCTTTGGAAAACAGCGCGGCTAAAAGCAATTTGGTCTTTTCCCCGCCGGAAAGGGTTTGCAAAGGCCGATCCAATACGTCTTCACGCAAATGAAGCGCGTTCATTTCCTTTTTTAAAGCCCAAAGCCGCAAATCGGGTACGGCGCAGTACAGCGCGGAAAGAGAATCGGGCGCTTCGGGCAGAGCAAAAGGGAAGTATTCGAAGGTTTCCCGGGCGGTTATGTTTCCGGAATAACCACCCGTTTTCCCTGCCAAAAGGTGCAGCAAAGTCGTTTTTCCGCGGCCGTTTCTGCCGATGAGCGCAAGTTTCCAATCGGTATCGAGGGTCAGGTTCAGATTTTCGAATACGGCGTCGGCATGGCCGGGATAATAAAACGTAAGGTTTTTTATAAAAATTGCAGACATGGTTTTTCCTCCTTTCGGAATATAAAAAAGCCGCGGAAATTTTCCGCGGCGCGCGTGCGGGCATTGCCCGCGTTTCGGTATCGGTACTGAACGAAAAATTTCTTGCAGAGTATGCGAAACGGCGCGGTATTCGCTTCCCGCGCGCGTACGCCTGGATTGTTTATCTGCAAAAAATATACATCTCTTCTCCTTCGGCCGTATCCGGCGACGTTTCGTTTACGGAACGATTGTAGCACAGAAAGGCGTCCGTGTCAAGCAGAGCGGAAAAAATGCGGAAAATAGCGCTTATTTTATCATAAATCTGCGCGTACAGCCGATATTTTTGTTTGAAATGTTTGACAAAATATCAGTAAAATGCTAAAATAACATTCGCGACTGTGGGCGCATATTTTTTTGCGCGCCCAAAAACAGCAAAAAAGCGGTCGGACGGTCGTGCGGCAAACGGTAATCTGCCGAGAGATTTTACGCCGAAGCGGCGGCGAAAAGCCGTGGTACGGCCGCGGGATCCGCGTTGCAGGTGCTCTTTTGCGGACAGGGCGAGACCGCCTGTCCGAAGCGGAACCTCATACGGCCCCGTTTTCTTTTGCAATTTCAAAGGAAAATAAGAACAAAACAATGCTTTCTTAAATTGCGTAAGGGCAATTTTAAGATAAATTTCCATTTTTACAAGGAGGTAAAGTAATGCCTACAATCAACCAGCTCATCAAGCACGGCAGGGAACGGCGGGCGGAAAAGAGCAAAACGCCTATCATGAGTCAATGCCCGCAGAAACGCGGCGTATGCCTTTCCGTTTCGACTACGTCCCCGAAAAAGCCGAACTCCGCTCTGCGTAAGATCGCGAGAGTGCGCTTGACGAACAAGCAGGAAGGTACCGTGTACATTCCCGGCGAAGGTCATAACCTCAACGAGCACAGCT
>CALVXE010000096.1 GCA_944368795.1 uncultured Clostridia bacterium
ATCGGAGCCTTTTTTTCAAGACTCATCGGTAAACCTCTTTTCAACCACGCGACTATCGCGTGGTTTTCGTTATACAAGAAAGCAGGAAGATTTTTGTCTTCCTGTTTTTCTTTGTGTTGCGGAGGCAGGATTGAACCGGCCGCGCTCGGCGCGGGCTGTTCGGCGCATAGCGTTTTGCCCCATCGCGGGGCATGCCCCCCGTAAGGGGCACCAAAGAGGTATAATCTGAATTATTTGCGGATAACCAGCGAATGGTTCGGATTTACTTTTTATTTTGCCGAATTTGAGTAAAGGCAAATGTTTGCGGATTTTAAAATGTTTGAAAAATACATTTGCTTTTGGTTTAATAGAATTATATTAAGAGTCAATTTGTTTGGAGTAAAAATGAATAAGTGCGAAAAAATAAATATTACCGAATGGAACCGAGCTGAACTGTTCCAAGAGTTTATCGGTATGAGAACATCAATATATGATATGTCTGTTCGTATGGACACAACAAAGTTGGTAAATTATTGCAAGCAAAACGGGCAATCCTTTTTTATCAATTTTCTTTATCTTGCTTTACGCGAATTAAATAATATACCGGAATTTAGAATGAGAATACACAACGGTGAGCCTTATATTTATGATAAAGTAGATTGCAGTATTACGGTAGCAAACAATTATAATTATTTTGTAAACAGAAGCGCAGAATTTACAGACTATCAAACTTTTTATCAAACGGTTGATAAAATTATCGCAAAAGCAAAAACAGAAAAAAATACGTACCCCGAAAATTCAGATTTGGAAAGAACGGACTTACTTTACTTTTCCTGTATCCCGTGGGTTGATTATCAGTCAATGACTTTGCCCGTTATTACTACTCCTTATGGCTGCGATGACCAAACATACAATATCATTCCCTGTATCGGTTGGGGCAAATATGTTCAAGAAGACGATAAATATAAAATGACAATGCACGTTAAAGTAAGCCACGCTTTTATTGACGGAAAACCTTTGGCAGATGCTTTTAATAATATACAAGATTCTATTGATAAACTTTCATTTATGAAATAAATAACAGATTGAGAGTTTTTACTGCTCTAATTCGGATTTGCTTTTTATTTCTCAGAATTTGAGTAAAGACAAAGGGCTTGCGGAATTTTTGCAAGCCCTTTCGCTGTTTTTTCAGTCCTATATGATATCGGAGCCGTTCTTAAAAGCCGAAACCGAAAATGCATGTGTATTCGTTCCGATCGAATGCTTTTTGTACCGGCTTTTATTCCCCGCACGGAAATACACCCGAACGGGCACGGCGCGCAACGTTCAGCGGATGTTTACGATGGTGGCGACGGCTTTTTTGCCGTTGACGACGAGATAGCAGTACGTCCATTGCGGCGAATAGCGCGTCATGCAGCCCGGATTTATCAAAAGAACTCCGTCCTCTTCGTGCACATCCGAAACGTGCGTGTGTCCGTACAGCGCGATATCGCAAAATTTTGCTTTTGCGGCGGCGGCAAGGCGGGATGTTCCGCTCTTTACGCCGTAGCGATGCCCGTGACAAGCAAAAATGCGGCGATCTTCCGCTTCCAACACGATCTCGCTCTCTCCGCCCCAAAAATCGTTGTTTCCGGCAATGACGTACGTCTTCTCGGGATAGGCTCGCGCAAGTTCTTTCGCATCGGAAGCCATATCCCCCAAATGAATGATATAGTCGCATTCCGCGAGTACGACCGAGATTTTTGAAAGCGGCGCGGTATTGTAATGCGTATCCGATAAAATTACAAACGTTTTCACAGAGAAATGCCCTTTATTTTCCGCGACAGCGCGGCGAGCGCTTTTGCACGATGCGACACGCCGTTCTTCTCTTCCGCGGAAGCAAGCCCGAAACTTTTGCCGAGTTCGTCGCTGTAAAAGAGAGGATCGTACCCGAATCCGCCCTCGCCCTGTTCTTCTTTCAAAATGCGGCCGTGCGTTCTGCCCGTCGCCGTGATCACCTTTCCGCCTTGCGTACATACCGCCACGCAGCTTTCGAAATACGCCGCCCTCTCGCCGTCGGGCACGGAACGCAGCTTTTCCAGCAGGAGCGCATTGTTTGCCTTATCGTCTCCGTGCCGACCGCAGAAACGGGCGCTGTAAACGCCCGGCGCGCCGCCCAAGGCCTCGACGCACAGACCCGAATCATCTGCCAACGCCGTACAGTGCAGCGCCTCGCTGACGGCGCGGGCCTTCAACACGGCGTTTTCTTCGAAAGTTTTTCCCGTCTCTTCGATCTCACCCGAAAAACCCGCTTCGCGCATGGACAGGATCTCGTATCCTTTAAAAATTTGCGCGATCTCGCGCAGTTTTCCCTTATTATCGCTCGCCACGACTATTTTCGACATTCCGATTCTCCTATGCTACGGCAGAATATGCCCTGCCGACAAATAAATTTCGTACCATTCTTCGCGCGTGATGGCAACGTCCGCCCCCTTGGCGATGTCCAGGAGGTGCCCTACCTTCGTTGTGCCCGTAATGACCTGCGTTTTTGCAGGGTGGCGCAATATCCACGCGGCGACGGCGGCGGCTTTATCCACAGAGTATTTTTTGCCGATTTTCTCCAACACGTCGTTGAGTTTTTGGAATTTCGGATCGCCTAAGAACACTCCTTCGAAAAATCCGTAGCGGAAGGGCGACCATGCCTGCACCGCTATGCCGTGCAGGCGGCAATAATCCAGAATATATCCGTCGCGGGATATGCCGCCTTCCGTGAGCATATTCGCCTCCGTCCCGCAGGAGATCATGCCTGCGTGCGCGGGCGAAAACTGCAGCTGATCGGCCACAAGCGGCTGTCTGACACAGCTTTTGAGGAGTTCGATCTGATACGGGTGCATGTTCGATACCCCGAAATAGCGGACTTTCCCCTGCCGCTCGAGTTTATCGAAGGCCGCGGCCACCTCTTCCGGCTGCATGAGAGCGTCCGGGCGGTGCAGCAAGAGCCCGTCGAGATAATCGGTGCGCAGGCGCTTGAGCGACCCTTCCACCGACTCGACGATGTGTTTTTCGGAAAAGTCGAACATTTTCCCCGGAACGATGCCGCACTTGGATTGCAGAACGATCGAATCGCGCGGAATATTCAGCTTGGCGAACGCTTCTCCGAACGCGCTTTCGCATTCTCCGCCCCCGTAAATATCCGCATGGTCGAAAAAATTCATGCCTTCGCCCAGTGCCGCCGCGATAAATTCGCGGCGCTCCGCTTCGCCGATCCTGTCGAGATACATGCACCCGACCGCAATTGCGGGCAGGCGCAGCGCTCCTACCTGTACAGACTGCATATCATGCCTCCATATTCTTGATTCTACATGTATTATACACGATTTTCGCGCGGGCGGCAAATGCTTTTTGCCGCCCGCGCGAACTTCTTACCGATTTGTTTCGGGATTATCCGTCCTGCCCAGAAGATAGTCGACCGACACGTCAAAATAATCCGCCAATTTTATGAGCGTGGCGTAATCCGCTTCCCTTTCGCCGTTTTCGTAGCGGCTGATGCTGTTTTGGTTCATATTCAGATCCATGGCAAGTTTCAGCTGCGACAGGCGACGCTGCTTGCGAAGTTCTTTCAAACGCATTCTATTTGCTCTTCCGTTTTTCTGCTTGACATTATTATACCGAAATGGTATAATAAAAATATCCCGAATCGATATATATCCGAATTTATGACGGCTTTTCGCGGACTGCGGACAAGATTGTTCAATTCCGTTGACAATCTGAAACGCGCATGTTATTATAGAGCGGAAAGGCGCCCGAATGGCAGCGCCCTCGATTGAATTTCCGCACGAAGCGAAGAGATCTGCGGAAAAAATACCCGATACTGCGCCTGCAAATCGGCGCAAGGAGATCTATGGCAAATAAAATACTTGAAATCAAAAACCTGACGAAATCGTACGGCAACGGCAAGGTTGCCGTAAACGACCTTTCCCTCGACGTGTATGCGGGAGACATTTACGGGTTCATCGGCCAAAACGGCGCCGGCAAAACCACCACTCTGCGCGCCCTGACCGGCATTATGGAATTCGACAAGGGCGAAATCTTTATCGACGGAAATTCCGTAAAAGAAAAACCCGTTCTCTGCAAGTCGCTCCTTGCGTATATCCCCGACAATCCCGACCTGTACGAATATCTGACGGGAATACAGTACCTGAACTATATCGGCGACATTTTCGGCGTGGAAAAACAGCTGCGGAGCGAGCGCGTCCGCAAATATGCCGATATATTCCGCATTTCGGACGATTTGGGGTCGCTGATCGGATCGTATTCGCACGGCATGAAACAAAAGCTCGCCATTATCGGCGCATTGCTGCATGCGCCCAAGCTGATGGTGCTCGACGAGCCGTTTGTGGGACTGGACCCTGAGGCGGCATTCAAGCTGAAAGAAATTTTCCGCGAAATGTGCGCGGCGGGCGCGGCAATCTTTTTCTCTACGCACGTTTTGGACGTAGCCGAAAAACTGTGCAACAAAATTGCGATCATCAAGGCCGGAAGGCTGATCGCGAGCGGGAATATCGAGGATGTGCGCGGCGACGAGAGCCTCGAATCGGTATTTTTGGAGGTACTCGAAAACGATGCGCGCTAAATGGCCCCTGCTGCTGAAAATTCAATTGATGGGATTGACGGGCATCAACAAGGCGAAAAAGTCGGGCGATCCGCGCGCAAAGCGCAAAGCGGCCGGCGGCGCCGCGGCTCTTGCCGTGGTGGGCGCCCTGATCCTCTTTTATGTGGCCGTCCTTGCGATCGCCTTTTGCCAACAGGGCATCGGCAATCATTTGCCGGCACTGATCGTGGCGCTCTCCTCCGTGATCATATTTGCCTTTACGCTGTTTCAGGGCTGTTCGATGCTGTTCGCCACGAAAGATTACGATATGGTGATGTCTTTGCCCATCCCCAAACGCGAAATCATTTTGGCGAGGCTTCTGTGCGCGTATTTGGTGAACCTCGCCTTTACCCTTGCCGTGGCGATCCCCGCGACGATCGTCCTCTTTGTCTTTGAAGGTTTTTCTTTTGCCGTACTCGGCGTTATCCTGTTGGCGGTTTTGACCGCTCCCCTTCTGCCCCTCGCCGTTGCGGCGGCCTTGGGGACGGCGATCACCGCGCTGACTGCGGGCATGCGGTTCAAAAATCTGCTGCAGAGCATCCTGGGCATCGCGCTGTTTGTGGGCGTGATGCTGCTGAGCTTTTCCTTTTCGTTCGGAGCAGGAAGCGGCGGGGCGGATTGGGGCGTATTCGTTTTTGCCGGGATCTCGGTTGCC
>CALVXE010000097.1 GCA_944368795.1 uncultured Clostridia bacterium
TCGCTGGGGTAACAGCCGCACCAGCAGGTCCCGTACCCCATTGCGCGCGCGGCGAGCAGCATGTTCTCGATCGCCGCGCCGCAGTCCTGCGGCCAAAAGCCGTGGCGGGGCTGCAGGTCGGGCCTGCCGCAAACGACGATCGCCCAGCTCGCCGTTTCCAGCATTTTACAGGCGGGGTGCGCCTGCATCAGCGCCCGTTTGATCTCTTCCCTGTCCGTCGCGTAAAATTCCCAGGGCCGGCTGTTCACGGCGCTCGGCGCCATCATCGCCGCTTCCAGCAGCGTTTCCACGTCCCTGCGCGGAATGTCCGCTCCCTGCTTGTACCTGCGTATGCTCCGCCGCGAGCGGATCGCTTCGAAAACTTCCATCGCCTTTTCTCCTTTTTCTTCTATTGTACAACCGTTCGCGCGGTTTGTCAATCGGCGGCGTTTTTCAATGCCGCAAAAAAAGGCAGGCGAGCCCCTATGCCCGCCTTGCCGTATCTCATTTGTTTGAGGAGAACGCGCCCCCGCTCCCCGGCGCCGAAAAAAGAGCGCCCCGAAAGAGGGGCGCCCGCAAAGACCGTATCCCTCGTTCGTTGCGTCATAACTTCCCGAATATGTAACAATTCCATGGGAAAACAGAGGATACATCCATGCCGATGTAACCCGCGGAATTGTTGCGATTCAGTTATGACGCGCAAATATTGTATCACAGTTTTGTTTGAAAAGCAATACTTTCCTCAAAAAAAAGCGCGCGCACCCCGCCGCGAAATCGAAAACCGATTGAATTTTCTCCGCAAGTGTGGTAAGATAAATGCAAATGCGCGCGGGAGGCAAAAACCAATGCTTTTGAGGGAAGGCGAATCCGTCGAAGATCTCTTCGAAGGAAAGTTCAAGATCATTCAGAACGCCGCGCTGTACCGCTTTACCAGCGATTCGGTCCTTTTATCCCGCTTCGCGGCGGGCAAAAAGCGGGACGTCGTCGCCGATTTCTGCGCCGGCAGCGGCGTCGTCGGCATGCATTTTTACGCGCTCAATCCGCACGTCGCCTCCGTAACCCTCTTCGAAATGCAGGAAGAGCTTTCGGAAATGAGCGCCCGTTCCATCGAGCTGAACGGCCTTAAAAATTTCACGGCGGTCTGCTGCAGGGTGCAGGATATCGGCAGAGAGTACGACGGCAAATTTTCGCTCGTCCTATGCAACCCGCCCTACGAGCGGGGCGGCTTCGAAAACAGCGATTATAAAAAGGCGATCTGCCGCAAAGAGATCACCGTAACCCTCGCCGAGGTCGTGCGGGCGGCCGCGCAAAAGCTCAGATTCGGCGGCAGGCTCGCCCTGTGCAACCGCGCCGATCGGCTTGCGGAAGTTCTGTACACGATGAAGGAATACGGCGTCGAACCCAAGCGCGTGCAGTTCGTACGCGGCACGAAGGATTCGCCGCCCTATCTGCTGTTGGCGGAGGGGACCAAGGGCGCCAGGCCGGGCACGGCGATCCTGCCCGACGCGGTGAACGACAGGAAGAACTTTTAAAAACAGTCGCTCACGCTTGCATCGGCGCAAAAGCCGCGGTACAATAAAACAGGATGGGCCGCTGCGGCCCGCAGGCGCGCAAAAAAATTGTCGCATACGCTTGCGTTTCGCGCGGCGGCGGCTTATAATAAATTTGACGTGGGGAAGCGCAAGCGCGCGGCGCTGGGCTCCCCACGGAAAATTTATTATAAAAGGGAAATTTTTATTCGATTCTCGCCGAACGCGCGCCTGTACGGGCAACAGTTCGGCAAGCGGGAGGGAACATGGTCTATTTTGTGGCGACCCCCATCGGGAACCTCGGCGATATATCTCTGCGCGCGCTGGAAACGCTGAAAAGCGCCGACGTTATTTTTTGCGAAGATACCCGCCATTCCTTAAAACCTCTCAACCGTTACGAAATCAAAAAGCCGCTCGTTTCCTGCCATAAATTCAACGAGCTTTCCGCGGCGGAAAAGCTCGCCGATCTGGCGGCCGAAGGCAAAACGGTGGCGGTGGTAACGGACGCGGGCACGCCCGTCATATCCGACCCCGGCAACCTCCTCGTCCGCACTCTGCGCGAAAGGGGGCTCGCGTATACCCTCGTGCCGGGCGCATGCGCGTTTGTTGCGGCGCTCGTGCTCTCCGGCTTCCCCGCCGATAAATTCGCGTTTTTGGGCTTTCTGCGCGGCAAAACAAGCGAAAAGCGCGCCTTCTTAAAAAATTATGCCGATTTCGACGGAACGCTGCTCTTTTATTCCGCCCCGCAGGATGTCGATTCGGATATAGCTCTCCTGTCCGAGGCGTTCGGCAACCGCGAAGCGTGCGCCGTGCGCGAAATTACCAAGGTGCACGAAAGCGCCGAATACTTCTCTCTCGCCGCGGGTTTGGCGGGCGAAAAGCGCGGCGAATACGTTTTGCTCGTACAGGGCGCCCCCAAGCGTGAAAATCCCCTCAATTCCCTTACCGAAACGGAGCATATCCGTCATTATGTAGAGCAGGGCATGAGCGAAAAAGAGGCGCTGAAAGCCGCCGCGCGCGACCGCGGCGTTTCCAAAAGCGAGCTGTACAAATTCACGGTCAAAGATAAAAGATAAGTCGATCGCGGAAAAAACGATAAAAAATCGGTCGGGGCGCTGTTTATACAAACAGCGCCTTTATTTTGTAAAAATTACCGGGCGGATAAAAGTTAATATTTTCTGCGATAAGGTTACCGAATGTTTCCGAAAGCGAGCGGACGAACCGGCTGTTCGCGCTCTCCTTTTTTCGGCAAATTTTTTAAAACTATTGACGAAAACCGCCGGCTTCCTGTATAATGTATATAGAAGCGGCAAACATGCCGCGTTTCAGGGAGGTCGATCATGAAAGAAGTTTGGTCAAAAGCTTGGAAAAAGGTACTCATTTGGGTGAGCGGTTTTGCGGGCATCATCGCTTTTGCGATCGTCGGCGGGTATACCGTCGTCAAGGGCGAAAGCGAAGAGCTGAAGCGCACGGCGAAGCTGTGTTTTGTCGTAACGCTCCTGTTTTTGGCGGCCGAAGCGCTCGTCAGCATTTTGCTGAGTATTTCGGGAATTGCCCATTCGGGAGGCTTCAATTCCTTTTTGGAATGGCTCAATTTGATCCTGCTGATCGCACGCATCGCCGTTTATGCGGTGTTTGTCATAATGGCGCTCGCCTCCGGCAGGAGCAATCGTTCGGATTCGTCTGCGGCGGAACAAGCGGCGGAAGAAAAGCAAGCGGAGCAGGGCGGCGCGGAAGAGAAAGGAGAGGAAGGCGAGAAGGGCGCCGATCGGTAAAAGAGCCGCGATGCGCGGCGGTAAAAGGGGAGGTGCCCCGGTTCAGGGGCAGCATTCTCAGGTCTTTAAATTTAAAAATTTATGAAACTCGGTTTTTTGCAAATCCAACGGTTCAGCACGCCATACATTGCAAGGCAAAGTCGGGTGTTTTGCAAAGCGAAAAATAAAAGACGAACGAGAATTCTCGTTCGTCTTTTATACTGTTTCAAAAAATCCTTGCGAGAGGCGCACGTTTTCGCGGCGCCTCCTCTTTTTATAGCTTCAGAAAGGCGGGCGGCGTTTGCAGCCCCGCGTCATAGTTCGATTTGCAGATGTTTTCCGCGGTCGGGCACGGTGATGCAGGTAAAGCCGATTTTTTTCAGCGCTTCACAGACGAGTTCACGCTTGTCGCCCACGCGCGAGGTATCGTGCGCGTCCGAGGCGAAAGAAATTTTTCTGCCGCCCAGTTCGTAGTAGCGGGAAAGAATATCGACGTCGGGGATAAACGGGCTGCCCGCCGTCTTCGCGCTCGTGTTCACTTCGAGTATTTTGTCCTTTGCGATCGTGCGCTTTAAAATTTCGTCGAGCACGTCCGAATACTCTTCGTAGCGCAGCTTGGGGTCGGGATAGGTCGCGTTGCGCGAACAATAACCCAAATGCGCCACGATGTCGTAGGGGTAAGGCGCGTCCAAACTTTCGAGCACGCGGTACAAATAACAGTTGTACACAAACTCCTTGCTCTTGCCCGAAAAATACTGCGGGAAATAGCAGTCGTCGCCGCGGCAGGTGTGCACGCTGTTCACGATAAAATCGGGGCGGTACCGTTCGGCAAGCGCGGCGTAGCGCTCCTGTTCGCGCGAACTGTGGTCGTACCCGAATTCCGCGCCTACCAAAATGCGGATTTTTGCGGCGTACTGTTTTTGAAGTGCACGTGCGCGCCGAAAGTATGCCGCTTCGTCCGTAGAAGGAAACGGTTCTCCGTCGACGGTAAAGCCGATTCGGTCGTAGTCGTAGTTGATGTGTTCGGAAATGCCGTAATGGGTCAATCCGAGCTGCAGGGCGCGGCCGATCATCTCGTCGATCGTGCTTCTTCCGTCGCCCGAAAAAGCGGTGTGCGTGTGTATATCCGTTCGAATCATTGCCGGCCTCCGTCTGCTTTTATAAAATCATACGGCTTTTTCAGGAAAAAGTCAAGCGCAATGAAAAGCCGGTTCTCTGCGGTTCGGCCTGCGTGCGGAATGAGCATGTGCGTTCCTCCTGCAGTCTATTATAAAGGAAACGCGCAAAAAAGAAAAGCACTTTTTACTTGCAGGATGTCAAGCGCGGCTTGACATCCTGCAAGAGGGGCGCACGCAGGTTGCTCGACAAACAAAAAAGCGGAGGGAAAAATTCCCTCCGCCCGCATTTTTTAACCGATTTTGAACAGATTCATCGTTACGCCCGTATAATTGAACGTTCCGCCGCTCGAAATTATTTCGACCGTTGCGGGAGTGCTCGCCACCGTAAAGATGATCGAGGCGGACTGCGCGCTCGTCTCGTTCGCCGTCGTGAAGATGTGGCTTGTCGCCGCGCCGTTCAGCGCCGTGCCGTTCAGCGTGAACTGCAGGAGGTTGGTCTCGGGCAGCTGCGCGTTGACAAGCGGTGCGGCCGTCCCGTTATACGTCGCAAAGTAGGTCCCCGGGTCGCTGATCGTAAACTGTGCGGTATTGTCCGTATGCGAAATCGACGAGCCGTTTTGCAGCGCGGTTCGGTCGAATATAACTGCCGCATCGTTCGTTACCTGCTGAGAGGGCGTGGAGTATGCCGTCAGCGATTCCAACGGCGCGTTCGCGCCCGTTGCGCCCGTCGCGCCGGTGGGTCCTGTGGAGCAGGTAACATATGGGAATTATTTTGTAATTTGTTCGCGGTAATCCGCAAGCGTTTGGCCCGATATAAGTTTATAGTAAATGTGGATCTCGCGCGGCTTATTGTCCGCAGG
>CALVXE010000098.1 GCA_944368795.1 uncultured Clostridia bacterium
AGCCGCCGCCGTTTCCCCCGAATTCAAAAAGCGTTCGAACTCGGTTTCGCGCTCTTCGAACTGCGAAAGCGATTTTTTCAGATCCTCGATATCGCCGCGCAGAGAGCCGATCCGCTCGTCGAGGCCGAGCGCTTCCTCCGCGCCCGCGGCTTTCAGCTTCGCATTCCCCGGCTTTTTCATCCATTCCCTGCCTTCGGGCACTTTCGCCGCGGCAAAAATGTCCGAAGCGGCGGCGAGTTCTTCGGCGAACGCTTCCCTTTCCCGCAAAAAATCGAGATACTTCTCGCTCATGATCCCCGCTTCGGCGAAGCGTTCCGCCTCCTCCCGCAGATTCCTGCATTTATCCCGCAGCCGCGCGGCGGAACCGCGCACGGGTCCGAATGCCTCTTCGGCGAGTTTTTCAAAATTTTCCGGACAGTACATTTGCGGTATGCGCCGCAAAAATTCGGCATAATCTGCCTTCACCGTAATTTTGCCGTACGCCTTCAGCAAAATTTCGCTCAGCCTGCCGAACCCGCGGCTCCCCGCAAAGATCCTGCTCAGCCGCGCAAAACCTTCCGATTTTTCTTCCAAAAGTTTTTCGAACGTCATGTCGACCGCGCGCAGACGGATCTTATCCGATTCCGCCTCGTCCGCCACGCGGAAATTCCCGTCGACGTCCGATTCGTAAAAATAGCGGCGGATCACGTTCACGCAAAAAGAGTGGATGGTGCAGATATCCGCCGAGGAGATCTCCGCAAGCTGCGCTTTCAGCCGCGCGCGCACGGCGCCGTCCCCCTCTTCGTTGATCCGCGCCACGAGCGCGGCGCGCAGCCGCTCCTTCATCTCCGCCGCGGCGAGGTTCGTAAACGTAACCGCCAAAATCGACCCGACTTCCGCCTTTCCGTCGAGGATCAGCCGGATGATCTTCTCGATCATCACGAACGTCTTTCCGCTTCCCGCCGAAGCGGAAACGAGCACTTCTCCCTCGGCTTGGATTGCCGCCTGCTGTTCGGGCGTAGGTTTTCTTTCGCTCACGCTTCCCCCCTCCTCTTTTTCACGATGCGCACGATCTCTTCGCCGGTAACCTTTTCTTCCGCGCGCGCGCCTTCGCTTCGGTCGTAGCCGCATACGCCGCCGTACGGGCAGTAATCGCACGCGCCCTCGTATGGAGAGGCGGCGATACACCCCGCCTCCGTTTCGCGCGCGCAGTTCTGCGCCGCCAGCACAGAATAGGCGATAAAGGCGCCGAAGTCCTCTTCGCTCATGTTTTTCCTGCTCTTCCTTCCGCGGTAATAGGCGTCGATATAGCGGCTCTTCTGCCCCTCTTCCACCGTCTTATCGCTCATGCGCACGACGGAATCGTCCCCCACGGTAAACCCCTGCAAGCGGAAAGGGCTGTCCGTCTCCTTGGAATGAAACGCCGCGCGCGCGGGGAAATAATACGCTCCCGCCGCCCGTTTGCCGCGCGTTACCGCGGCCAGATACAGTTCCAGCTGCAGTTTTCTGCCCGTGTAATAATTTTCGGCGCTCGTATCGAACGCCCCCGTCTTATAATCGATCACGCGCATGTAATCGCCGCAGGAATCCACGCGGTCGATGCGCCCCGCGAGGAAAATCCTGCGCCCCTCCGAAAGGAGAGGGATGCCCGGAAACGCCGAGGAAGGGTATCCGAACGATTCTTCCGCCGCCAAAACGCGGAAATCGGAATTTTTCAGCTGTTCGAACATGTTCGCGCCGACGATCTTCGCCTCTTCCACGATCGCCGCGGCGGAATACCCGCCCTTTTCGGTGTCGTACAGGTAGCAATAGGGCGGCTCTTTCACGAGTTCTTCCGCCTTTGCCTGCACGAACGCGGCGCATTCCCGCTCATCCCGCAGGGAGGCGTATTCCTCCGCCAGCGCCCGCAGGACGTCGTGCATGAAATTCCCCGTATCCGTCGGGCGCACGCTCGCCTCCTCGCGCTCCCGCAAGAGCAATCCCCTTTCGGCAAAATTGCGGTACGGGCAATTGAAATACCCTTCGATGACCGTCGGCGCGACGGTGTTTTTGCCGCGGAACACCAGATTTGCCGCCGAAGGCACGAAAACTTCCGGGCCGCTCTCGCCGAACAACAGCCGTTCGGGCGCGTCCCCTCTCTCTTTCAGCGCGGCCAAAAGCCCCGCATGCGCGCCGAAATCGCTCTGTCCGCGGCGGTAACGGTCCGCCCGCGCCAGCAATTCGCGCACGGCGGGAGCGGTTTCGCTGGCAACGCATCCGAGATACCGAAGATATGCGGCCGCATTCGTCCTCTCGCTGCGCTCCAAAGCGGCGCGGTCGAGCACGGAGATCGGCCTGCCGTCCGCATTCCCGAAGAGGGCGAGCGCGGTGTCGACGATCTCGCTGCGGCGGCATTCCTCTCCGCCCAAAGCAAGGGGATACGAAAGATACAGCCGCTCGGAAAATCCGCATACGGCAAGCCCCGCGTTTTCCCTCGAGCGCGCGTTGACGTCGCGGATCTTCGGGCTGATCTCCACCTGCAAAAGCCGCAGGCGGTCGATATCGCGGTCGGAGATGAGCGCGGTATCCGCGCCGCACGCGGGCACCGCGTCCGTCATGCGCGCGGCGAACACCACTTTCGAAGCGCTCTTTTTGCTCTGTGCGATATCCCCCACAAAGACGGCGTCGAGATACTGCGGGATCAGCGAAATCTCCAGGCCCTCCAGCCCTCCGCCGAGCACGGCGGCAAACTCTTCCGCCCGCAGTTTCAGGTCGCCGGACAGTTCTTCCAACTCTCCCAATACGCGCATGACCCCTTCGCAGCCTTTCGAAAAATATTCGCTTTCGGCGATCGCACCCGCTTTTGCAAGATCGGAGACGATCTTTTCCTGCACGGCTTCGCACTCGAACTTCTCCAGCAAGCGGCGGAGCAGAGCGCAATACCGTCCGCCGGGCATCGACGCGGAAGCCCCGTCGAACGCGGACAGGAACCGTTCGCGCGCCGCATACAGCATGAGCGGCGCTTTCGCCTCTTCTTTGATCGGCCTCTTCACTCCGCCGCGGTAATTCGCATATTTGAGCAGATAATTGCGGAACTCTTCCCTCGTGCGCCTGTCCGTTCCGAAAAATTCGTTGCCCGCGAAAGCGTCCGCGTCCGCAGGGTCAAACCCTTCGGCGACGCAGGCGAGCCACGCGAGAACGAACTTCGCAAGCGGGTGCTGCGCCAGGCTCTTTTTGGCGTCCGTATAATAGGGGATGCCGTATTCGCCGAACGCCTTTTCCAGCCGCACCGAATAATCGTTCACGTCCGAAAGGAGTACGGTCATATCCCGGTAGCGCATCCCCCTGTCGAGCACTTCGCTCTTGATCATTGCGGCTATAAAGGAGAGCTCGTCCTCCCTGTCCGCCGCCTCGAACACCCGCACGCGGTCGGTCGCGACGCGTTTCGGGTAAGACGGATCGAACAAACTGCGCCGCAGCGCCTCCGCTTCCGCGCACAGGGAAGAAGGCAGAAAGGCCCTCTCGCATTCCGCCCCGGCGCGTCGGCAGTATTTTTCGAAATCGTCCGCGGCTTCGTTTGTGTAAATATCTTCCTCTCCCCCCAAAAACACGCCGCAGACGCTCTCGGCCGCACGGCACGCCGCGAAGATCCCCTCCGCCGCCTGCCGCGTAAACGATGCGAACCCAGCAAACACCGCGTGCGCCCCGCGCAGGGCGCCCTTGCCGATCTCTTCGGGCAGCAGCGAAAGGATGCCGCTCTCATCGACGTACCCCCCGTCCAAAAAAGCGAGGTATTCGCGGTATATGAGCGCGATGTCCGCGAGCTTTTCGGCGAGCGCCCTGTCCGCGTTCCGTCCCGCCTCTTCGAGCATCTCCGGCGACACGAGCGCCGAACGGAGCTGCGCGATCGTCTCGTACAGTCTGCCCGCGCATCCCGCCGGATTTTTGCCGAAGCATTTCAGCCGCGCGGCGTGCGACGCCGCCAAAGCCCCTACGACCATGACGGAGCCCTGTTTCGACAGGGTTTTTCGCGCATATTTTCCGCTCAGAAAGCGGGCGAACGTCGTAACCTGCGTATCGAAAACTGCGCCCTGCGCGGCCGCCACGGCGCGCTCCGCTTCCAACGTGAGCCTGTCCTCACAAAAAATCACGTTTTTTCTTTCCGCCGGCAGCCGAGCGAGAAACTCCGTCAGCTCGGTTACGGTCGGTGCGATATAAATGCGAACTTTCATTGCGTATCCTTCCGCAAAACTTCGGTTGCGGCGCGGCGGTTTGCTTCGCGCGCCCTTTATTTTATTCAGTATAGCACATTTTCGGCAATTTTTTAAGCAATTTTCACCCGTTTTATCTGTACAAACGCCGCGATTTGTGCTATACTGGTATTCATAATTCATTGCAATCACGGAGATTTTCTTTCCATGAAAAAGAAACTGATCTTGGCAGCCTCCTTAGCGGCGGCCTGCGTATTTGCTCTTTCCGCCTGCAGCGTCAAAGTGGAGACCCCGCTGAGCGCAAACTGGCAGAGAACGACGGACTACGATCCTTCCTATTACGAGCGCCTCGAGTACTCGGTGGCATATGCGGGGGAAGCGGCAACGAACACGCTCTCCATCGCTCTCGACGCCGCGAACAGCTCCTACACCGTTACGACGGAAGCGCTTTCGACCTATTCGCACAACGGCGTCGGCTATCATGAAGTATACCACCTGCGCTCCGAACTGACGGTCGCGGCGACGTATACCGTCGAAAAGGACGGCCAGACCGTCGAGATCGCTTCGTTCGGGGGCGAAAACGGCGACCCCGACACCGTCGTTTCCGAAGTGTGGTTCCGCTCCCTCTACGACGGAGCCGCGCTCGAACCCATTCACAGCGTGCGCACGGTATATTCGCACACCCCCACTTCCATCGACGGAGAACAGGTCTCTCTGTTCAATTACACCGTTTCCGTCTCCTATAACGAAGCCTGCACCGAGGCGACCGTACAATATACCGACCACTACGCCGACCTTACGAACGAAGAGCGCGTCGTCAGCGATCACGTTACCAAATCGTCGCTCACCTCGGCGGAAGAGCGCACGTACGGAAGCCTGCAAAAAGACTATTCCTGTTTCGACGCCTCGCAGCTGACGTTTGCGGCGCGCGGCATCGCTTTTTCCGAAGAGTCCTCCAACACCGTAACGGTCATGAGCGAAGCGGGAAAACAGCAGGTTACCATGACTTGCAGCGAACTTACGTCCCGCCTGCGCAGCTTTTCGCTCGACGGGCAGGAAGCGGACA
>CALVXE010000099.1 GCA_944368795.1 uncultured Clostridia bacterium
TTTCCTCGCTTGAAAGTGCAATTCCTATTAAAATTTATTTTTGATTTTATTCCCTATGGGAACTGCGCTTTTCCCGCGGGGGCGATTTTTCGCACCGATTTGAATTACTTCAATTCTGCGAAATACTTGATCGTACGAACCATCTGGCTGGTGTAAGAGTTCTCGTTGTCGTACCAGGAAACGACCTTCACGAGCGTAGAACCGTCGCCCATGGGCATGCACTTGGTCTGCGTGCCGTCGAACAGCGAACCATAGGTAATGCCGACGATATCGGAAGAAACGATTTCGTCTTCGGTGTAGCCGAACGAATCGGAAGCGGCCGCTTTCATCGCCGCATTCACGCCGTCTTTATCCACTTCTCCCTCGACGATCGCGACGAGCTGCGTCAGCGAGCCGGTGGGAACGGGAACGCGCTGCGCGCAGCCGTCCAACACGCCGTTGAGTTCGGGGATAACGAGACCGATCGCCTTTGCAGCGCCCGTGCTGTTCGGGGTGATGTTCACCGCAGCGGCACGCGCACGGCGCAGATCGCCTTTGCGATGAGGTCCGTCGAGCGTCATCTGGTCGCCCGTGTAAGCGTGGATCGTGGTCATATAACCCTTCTTGATCTTCGCGAACTTATTCAGCGTATTCGCCATAGGAGCGAGGCAGTTGGTCGTGCAGGAAGCCGCCGAAATGATCGTATCCGAGGGTTTCAGGGTCTTTTCGTTGACGCTGTAAACGATGGTCGGCAGATCGTTGCCCGCAGGAGCGGAAATAACAACTTTCTTTGCGCCGGCGTCGATGTGCGCCTGGCTCTTTGCTTTCGAGCAGTAGAAGCCCGTGCACTCGAGCACGACGTCTACGCCGATCTTGCCCCAAGGCAGATCCTTTGCATCCTTTTCGGCATAGATCTTGATTTCCTTTCCGTCCACGATGATGGAATCTTCCGTCGAAGACACCTTGTCCGCCAAAGCGTATCTGCCCTGCGCGGAATCGTACTTGAGAAGGTGCGCGAGCATTGCGGGGCTCGTCAGATCGTTGATCGCAACGACTTCGTAACCCTTCGCGCCGAACATCTGACGGAACGCAAGGCGGCCGATACGGCCGAATCCGTTGATAGCAACTCTTACATTAGCCATGAGAAAAAACCTCCGTTTATAAATATAAAATTGATTTAGCGCTTTTTACCAGCATTCTTATTATAACAAATCGGCAAAATTTAGTCAATAGTTTGCACGATTTAGTTTTAATTTTAGTAAATTCATGCACAAAGCGACGCAAATCTGTGCATTTCCGCCATATTTACGGCCGCACAAGCCGCAAAGCGGAAGCCGACATTCCCCGCCGCCGCGCGCTCATTTTAAATTTTCAGGATTTAAACACTTCAATTCGTCGATCACGAAAAGCCCGTCTTTGCGCACGAGCATGCCGTCGAAGTAAATTTCGCCGCCTCCCCATTCGGGCGTCTGAATCAGGACCATATCCCAATGCACGCTCGACTTGTTCCCGTTATACGCATCGTCATAGCAGCATCCCGGCGTAAAATGGATCGAGCCGGAAATTTTCTCGTCAAACAAAATATCCAGCATAGGCGAAGTAACGTACGGATTTACGCCGATCGCAAATTCTCCGACGTAACGCGCCCCCTCGTCTGTATCCAGCACGGCGTTGAGCGCCTTCGTATCCGAAGAAGTCGCCTCCGCGATCTTCCCGTCGCGGAACACCAGCCGCACATTTTCGTGCTTGATGCCGTTTTCCAAAGTCGGCGCATTGTAGGTGATCACGCCGTTCACGCTGTCTTTTACGGGCGCGGTATATACTTCCCCGTCGGGAATATTCATATGACCGGCGCATTTGATCGCGGGAATCCCCTTGATCGAGAAAGTAAGGTCCGTCCCTTTTCCGACCAAACGAACTTGGTCCGTCCTGTCCATCAGCGCTTTCAGCGCGTCCATCGCTTTATCCATTTTGGAATAATCGAGCGTACACACGTCAAAGTAGAAATCTTCAAACGCTTCCGTAGATCTGCCGGCATTCTGCGCCATGGAAGGGTTCGGATAGCGCAACACGACCCACTTCGTCTTTTTCACGCGCGTTTCGTGATGTACGGGGAAAGAAAACAGACGGTCATACGCCTGCATTTTTTCCGCCGGCACGTCGGAAAGCTCAAAGGAATTTTCCCCGCCGCGGATGCCTATATAGCAGTCCATGTCTTCCATCCTGTATTTTGCATACTTTGCGCGCAGTTTGCAGTGCTCTTCATTCGTCCCCCGCAAAAGGGCGCGCTCGACGGAAAGATCGATCATATCCACAAAGGGATAGCCGCCCGCCGCAAAGACCTTCTCCACAACGGCATTCACGAGCTGCGCGTCGATCCCGCGCGCCTCCACAAGCACCTTCTCCCCTTTTCCGCAGCGCACAGAATAGTTTACGAGCACGTCCGCCAATTTATCGATCCTCGGATCACGCATAAAAATTCACTCCTTTTTCCGCAGCCGAACCGCCGCACGCAGCGGCGATTTCCTGCAGATGTTCTTGTTTTCCATATTATTATAATACCGCACCGAAAATTTATAAAGCAAATTGCATATATTTTTCGAATTCTTATTGATTTTTGCTCGGTTTTGATGTAAAATAATTCAGAGATAAAAATTTCATCGGAGGAAACTATTATGCCTTTGGTAACATCTACCGAAATGTTCAAAAAAGCGTATGCCGGCGGTTACGCGATCGGCGCGTTCAACGTGAACAACATGGAGACCATTCAGGGAATCGTGGAAGCGGGAAAAGAGTGCAACTCCCCCCTTATCCTGCAAGTCTCCGCGGGCGCACGCAAATATGCGAACCCCGTATACCTTCGCCACCTCGTACATGCCGCGGAAGAGACGACGGGTCTGCCCATCGTACTTCACCTCGACCACGGCGCCGATTTCGAATCCTGCAAATCCGCCATCGAAGACGGCTTCACTTCCGTCATGATCGACGCGTCGCACCATTCTTTTAAAGAGAACATCGAGATCACCAGAAAGGTCGTCGAATACGCGCACGACCGCGGCGTCGTAGTCGAAGCGGAACTCGGGCAGCTCGCCGGCATCGAAGACGCCGTCAACGTCAAAGCGGAAGACGCCTGCTTCACCCAGCCGGACGAAGTGTGCGAATTTACCGAAAAGACGGGATGCGACTCCCTCGCCATCGCGATCGGCACCAGCCACGGCGCCTATAAATTCAAACCCGGCCAGAAGCCGCAGCTCCGCTTCGACATTCTCGAAGAAGTCGGCAAGCGTCTCCCCGGCTTCCCCATCGTTCTGCACGGCGCTTCGTCCGTCCCGCAGGACCGCGTAGCCATCATTAACCAGTTCGGCGGCAAAATGCCCGATGCGATCGGCATTCCCGAAGAGATGCTCCGCAAAGCGGCTACGATGGCCGTCTGCAAGATCAACATCGACTCCGACCTGCGCGTCGCCTGCACCGCGGCGATCCGCAAGCACTTCGCCGAACATCCCGATCATTTCGATCCCCGCCAGTATCTCGGCGATGCGCGCGCTGCCATCAAAGAGATCGTCAAACATAAGATCATGGACGTTCTGGGCAGCAACGACAAGGCATAAAAGTTTTGAAGCATGCGAAAGCGGACATCGGTTTTCCGATGTCCGCTTATTATTTGCCGTAAAGCGTTACAATTTCTTTTTTTCTTTCGCGCGTTCTCTGCGAGTCCCCTTATTGAAATGGAAATCGCAAAATTCATGTCCGTTTGCGAGCGTGCCCTCGCATTCGCACTCGATCTGCGGGCGCAGCCCGGCAAAGGCGACCCGTTCGTAATCGCAGAATACGCCGCACAATTCGGGGCATCCGAATTTATTCGTGATCGCATAATACAGGCAGTGGCGGATCTGGAACGAAATCTTTTTCCCCCGGGCGCGGAGCCCTGCGCTCTCCCAGCCCCCGGACGGGAACTTATACTCCATAAAATTTTTGATATTGCGGCGGAACGCCCTGTACGGGAAGAGCGGCCGCATCTGGTTGGCGAGAACAGAGGCGCTTTCGCGCGCGGCCTTCTCCGTTTCCGTCCGCACGATGCCGAGCGCATTCGGAACTTTATACCCGAACGTCAGCAAAGTCTTGTAAAATGCAAGCACGGGATAAATCAGCCGCTTCAGCTGCCGTTCGAGCGTTTGGCTGTTTTTGTAATCGGTCGTAACTACAAGTTCCGCATACAGCTTTGCAGCTCGTCTGAAAATTTTCTGCCCTTCCTCGTCGCCGAAATACCGCAGTACGTCCTTTTGCAAAAAATACAGCTCCGTCTTTTCGTAATCCATGTTCCCCTCCCGCACTGCGCGCTCCGAATTACCAGTATCTTAAAAATAATAAAACAGCCTCGGTTTCACAAAACCGGCCTATCCTCATCCCGCGCCCGAAAGCGCTTCCCCTGACAAACTTTCATTAATATTATAAAACAGTTTTCCTTCCTTTGTCAAGACTTCAAAAAAAATTTTAAAAAAGACTTGACATAATTAAAACTTATGATATAATATTAATTGATAATGAATATCAATAAGAGCACATATGAATCGAAGAAACACCGTACAGAGACAATTGGTTGCCGAAACGATTTTGAACTTAGACCACCCGAACGCGGAGCAAGTATACGAAGAGATCGTCAAGAATCATCCGCACGTGAGCAAAGCGACCGTTTACCGCAACCTCAACCTTCTTGCCGAGCAACAGGAAATCGGCAAAATCGAAACGAGCGAAGGCGCGGCCCGCTTCGATTTCCGCACACAGCCGCACTATCATCTGCGCTGCCGCAAGTGCGGACGGCTGTTCGACGCCGAGATCCCCGTGTTCGAACATTTGGAAGAGAACCTGCGCAATACGGGCGGATTTACCGTCGAAAAACATATCGTCGAGTTTATCGGAATTTGTTCCGATTGCAAAAATAAAAATTAATACGGAGGAAAACAACAATGGCAAAAGAACTTAAAGGTTCTAAAACGGAAAAGAATCTCCAAACGGCTTTCGCAGGCGAATCGCAAGCGAGAAACAAGTATACCTATTACGCGAGCAAGGCGAAAAAGGACGGATTCGTTCAGATCGCCGCACTCTTCGAAGAGACCGCGAACAACGAAAAAGAGCACGCAAAGATCTGGTTCAAACTTCTGCACGGCGGCGACATTCCCTCCACCGAAGAAAATCTGATCGACGCGGCGGCCGGCG
>CALVXE010000100.1 GCA_944368795.1 uncultured Clostridia bacterium
CTCGCAGGTGGGTGCGCCGCTTGCCGCCTCAGCCTTTCCGTTCATAAACAGACCTCGCCTATCGGCATAGACCATTTCGATAGCGCTCCCGTAATTCAAATGTGGATTAAGATAATTCGAACTCCGAACACCGCAGACCAAATTTCGATTCAGTTTTATTTGTGCGCACGCATTGCCGTCCGCTCTTTCTACTATATATTATACACGCTTTAAAAAATAATTCAAGTATATCGGCAAAAAAACTTCTGTGAAATTTTTCCGTAACAGGGGATACAAGAGGTTTAACGCTGCGGAGCGGCGTGTTCCAAGGCCTGTAAATATTTGAACATTTGGCTTTCGGAATTCAAACCGTAGCGCGCCTCTGTTTTGTCGAGCGCCGTCTGCTTGATGGAATTTTTCGTAAATTCGGCAGAGATTTCAACCGCGGTATCGAGAAGAACGCCGCGGGCGAGGCAGCCTACCAGTGCGCTGACATATACATCGCCTGCTCCGTGAAAGGCGCCTTCGATTTTTTCGGTCGCATATTCTTTCGTCTTTCCGCTTTCGTCCGTATAAAAAACGCAGCTTTTTATACCGTTTTCGGCAACGTCGCATCCTGTAACCGAAGGGCGCGGGCAAAGGGCCTTCAATTTGGCAAGTATGGCAGGGTAATCCTGCTCTGAAACGGCGGTATAGTCGGTGTCTGTCAAAAAGCAGGCTTCCGTCAGGTTCGGAACGATTATATCGGCCGTTCTGCACAGTCCCTTCATTTCTTCGACGAATCGTTGGTCGAAATGCGAATAGAGTATGCCGTTATCGCCCATCACAGGATCGACGATCATCGTCCCGCTTTCCTTTAAAAAGTCGCGCTTGATTTGTTTGACCATTTCAATCTGTTCGATGCTGCCGAGATAACCGCTGATTATGAAATCATATTTGAGGCCGAGCTTTTTCCAATGGGCCAAAATAGCGGGGATGTCGTCGCTTAAATCGCGAAAAGTATAGCCGGTAAATCCGCCTGTATGCGTCGATAAAATGGCGGTCGGTAAAATATCGCAGGTAACGCCCGAGGCCGATATAATGGGCAGGGCAACGGTCAAAGAGCACTTGCCTACACAGGAAATATCGTTGACGGCAAGAACACGCATAAGCATATCTCCTAAAAATTCTATCCTCACATTATAAGCGGAAGCCTCTCTTTTGTCAAGCATAATTGGTCGGAATTAAGCGATATGAAGGTTTACGCTTTTTTATTGCTTGATTTTTCAAGAAGCATTGACAATGTGTCGGTTGTGTGATAAAATATAAATATATACATCAAGGTATTGGCAGGAGGAGAGAATGATGAATTGTAAAAATTGCAATGCCGAACTGGTGGACGACGCGAAGTTTTGTCCGAAATGCGGGGTCCGCGTGGACGGCAAAAAAGAATGTCCGCATTGCGGACGGGAAATTGCGGAGGATTCCGTTTTTTGCACGTATTGCGGCAAGCGGTTGGACGGAAAAAAGGTCTGTGAAAAATGCAGAGAAGTGTTTGACGGCGATTTCTGTCCGAAATGCGGAACACCGGTCATGTCCAAAAGCGGTAAGGAAGAAGACGCGGCGGCAAGAAAATTGGAGTCGGCCAAAACGAAGACGGAACAGAATTCCGCAAAGTCCGTGCGCGTTCTATATCTCATAAGGCAAAGCTCGTTGTATGCAGCGCTGTGCGTAATGTTTATCTGTTCCTTTTTTGTTACTTTTTCCCTGCAGGCAAGCGCTGTCGGAACGCCCGTTCGCGGCAGTATGAATTCAACTTCGTTTTATTTCTTTATCGATCAATTTACAGAAATTAAAGATACGTTGGCGGAGATCGGTACGCTCGGAACGGATTATTTCGGTGAACTTCCGCTGGCCCTCTATCTGTTGGCGGGATTGAGCGCCGCTTGCGTTGCTGCAATTATTGTTATATGTGCGATTTATTTCTCTTTGGGGACGGCTGCTTTTGTGAAAAGCATTAAAAACAAGCAAGAAATCGCCATGAGCAAATACGTTGTAACGCCGGCCGTCCTTTTCTTGACGCTGATGATTTTTGTGAGGGGCCTGTACTCTTTTTTGATGTCTTATTCCGGAGTAGAGGTGAAGATCGGACTGGGGGCCGTGCCTATCGTAAATATCGTATTGGTTTCCGTTGCATTGGCCGCAGCCGCCGTTTTGTGCATTATCGCGCAAGGAAGGGCCGCGAAAGCCAAGGTATTAAACTATGCGCTGAATGCGGGAGGGCTTATTCTCGTCTTTATTCTGATTGCCGTTTTGCCTGCAAATATCTTATCGGTAAGTGAAAGTCAGGCAGTAGCTGATTTGGAATTGATCGGCGTATCCGCTCCGATGCTGTTCTTCAGTATACTTGCAACGATGGGGGTAACGCCGACCACCGGGCTGCAGGCGCTGACGGATATGATGACAAATGCAACGGTAGCCTTTATCCTGTATATCGTTGTTTATGCCGTTGCGGTTACGGCGATGCTGGTATTTGCCAAGAGTATTTTGAACGAAAAGTCTCTTCGCTGCCGCGTCTTGTCGTGCGTTTTTACGGCCGTTTCGGTGGCTGTTTCTATCGCTTATCTTGTGATGGGGATCATTATTTGCAACGAGAATTTTTCGGGCGCGGCAAAGATCGGTGCGTCGCCGATTTGCGCTTTGATTTTTTCAGTTTTTTCATTGGCGATGTCCATCGTCATTTTCTGCCTTTTGTCCAAGCAAGATGCACGGCAGAAAGCGCAGGACGAACCTGTAAATTCTTCTGCAGAGCTCTGATTGCGGCAAAAGTTTCTGCGTAAGAGCGTTGTCCGATTGTATGATGAAATTGAGGAAAGCACCTTTATCGGCTGAGAACTGTTCATGGGCGCGGCGGCAATTTTGCCGCCGCGCTTTACATTGCGTTCGATTTATGGTACAATAGATTTGCGGAGATAAAAACGGAACATGGAAGAGAAGGCGGCGGATAATTTTACATTCATCAGCGGGGCAACGGGCGGCGTGGGCCGCGCGTTTGCGTTTGCCTGTGCAAAGACGGGGGCGCTTTTTTTGACGGGAAGGAGCGAAGAAAAACTGGCAGAACTGAAGGAAGATATCATCCGGAAATATCCTTTTTGTTCGGTCGAGTATTTCCCCGCCGATCTTACGGACGAACACTCGCGCCGAAAAATGTTTGCCTATATTGAAGGCAAAGCTCTCTCGTTTTCTCGCCTTATCAATGTGGCGGGGGCGGATATACAGAAAGCGTTTGAAAAATATACGGACGAAAAGATCGTCTTCCAATGCCGCGTGAATTTGGAAGCAGCGCTTTCGCTTACACGATTCGTGCTGGCGCATCGGGAACAAGGCTTGGAAATTATCAATATCAGCAGTATTTCGGGAGTATATCCGATGCCGTATTTTGCCGTCTACAGCGCGACGAAAAGCGCACTGTCGAGTTTTTCTTCCTCTCTGCGTTTGGAACTGAAAGGCGAGGGCATAAAAGTAACGTCCGTAGAGCCGGGAGGCATCTATACGCGGCCGGACGTCTGCAAAGATATAAAGGGGCAAGGGCTGTGGGGAAAACTGTCCGCAAAAACACCGGAATATGTCGCAAGGAAAAGCCTCGCCGCGGTGCGGAAGAATAAACGTATCTATCGGCCGGGGTTTTGGAATAAGTTTATAGCTGCAGCGCCTCGATTGCTTCCGATCGGTTTGCGCATGCGCTTCATAGCTCGCCGGTGGTCGAAATTGGAGAAAGACGCTTTTTAAAAAGAGCGGGCGCCGCGGAATCAAACGAGGCGCTCTTTTTTGGGGTAAAGGATGAAAAAGTATATTGCAGCGCTCGATCAGGGTACGACCAGTTCGCGCGCAATCATTTTCGACCGTTGCGGAAAGATCGTATCTTCTTCGCAGCTTGAATTCCGGCAGATCTATCCGGAACCGGGGTGGGTCGAACAAGATCCGCAGGAAATCGTAAAAACACAGTTCGAGGTGTTGCGGTCCGCTCTTGCGCAGGCAGGCATTACCGCCGAAGAGATCGCGGCTGTCGGGTTGGCAAATCAAAGAGAAACGGTCATTGTTTGGAATCGATTTACGGGAAAACCCGTATACAACGCGATCGTATGGCAGTGCCGCCGCACCTCCGAGTTTTGCAGACATCTTAAAGCGCGGCATGAAAAGTTTGTATACGATCGAACGGGCCTGCCGATCGACGCATACTTTTCGGCGTCGAAAATCAAGTGGATACTCGATAACGTTCCGTTTGCCCGCAAAAGCGCGGAAAGGGGAGAACTGCTCTTCGGCACTGTCGATTCCTTTCTCTTGTGGAATATGACGGGCGGTCGGGTGCATGCTACCGATTATACCAACGCTTCGAGGACGATGCTGTTTAATATTCATACGTTGCGTTGGGATGAAGATTTATGCCGCTTGTTCGGCGTGCCCGTGAGTATGCTTCCGGAAGTCAAGCCTTCTTCGGCGGATTTCGGGCTGACGGAGCGTTCGCTTTTTGGGGCGGAGATCCCGATCTGCGGAATTGCGGGGGATCAGCAGGCGGCACTGTTCGGGCAGCTCTGCGTCGAGGAAGGTGAGGTTAAAAATACATACGGAACGGGCTGCTTTTTGCTGATGAATACCGGCCGGAAGGCCGTCGTCTCACAGAACGGGTTAGTAACCACTCTGGCGGCTTCGGGCGGCCCGGATTATGTGCTGGAAGGAAGCGTATTTGTTGCCGGTGCGGCCGTACAGTGGCTGCGCGACGGGTTGGGCATCATTGCTTCGGCTAAAGAAACGGAGGCGATGGCCCTCTCTGTCCCGGATACGGGAGGAGTATCGTTTATTCCGGCATTTGTCGGGCTCGGCGCTCCGCACTGGGATTCGGCATGCCGCGGTATGGTATACGGCATTACGCGAGGCACGTCGCGGGAACATATCGTTCGGGCGGCTTTGGAATCGATTGCGCTGCAGACGTTCGACGTCGTGCATGCGATGGAGCAGGATCTGCATGCCGGGGTCGCCCGCCTGTATGCCGACGGCGGCGCAAGCGCGAACAATTTTTTGATGCAATTTCAGGCAGATATTTTAAATGCGGAAGTTGTTCGCCCTGCCTGCATGGAGACGACGGCGCTGGG
>CALVXE010000101.1 GCA_944368795.1 uncultured Clostridia bacterium
CAGGAAATTTCTACATTCAAATTTTTGACGGTACCGTTGAGATATCCGAACAGCCCGGCATAACCGCTCTCCGCGCTTACCGCAACGCCGTACACTCTGTGCCCGGCGCCGTCGAGACTGCCGCAGAAAGGAAGCTGGTAGGTACCCAGCGGAGACCAATCGCCCAGTTGGATATCCGCCGTAAGGATATATGCCTTTCCGGATTCCATCGCGCGAAGTTCCTCCGCGGTACCGATTTTTATGGGATTGCCGATCGTGCCGTAAGACGCGGCGCGCGCAAAGCTCTTTTCCGCAACCGACTGCTGGCGGGGAAGGAATCCGTCTTCGACGATCCAGCCTTCCAAGCTGAGTTTTTCATACCAAGCGGAATCGTTCAGGCTTGCCGCCGACACCGTTTCGCAAGGGACGCGCAGATGCCGTGCCGAGGGAAGAATTTCGCCCGTATAAGTGAGCGTGAAATTTTGCCCGTTCCAGCCGTAACAATCTTCCGCCGCGTAATCGAGGAAATTCCTGCCGGATACGCCGCCCATAAAGGTATCGCCGCCGGCCGTTTCGCAAGTTACGTCTGCCGCCGAAAAACAGCGGATCAGACTGCCGCCGTTGTTATCCCCCGCGACGCCGCCCGCAAAGGCGTGATAGTCTCCGCAAGACGCTTTGACGAGGACGGAAACATCGAAACAATCGCGCACGGTTCCTGCATTATACCCCGCAACACCGCCGGCATAAGCGGCCGCCGTATTGTTTTTCGCCGCGGCGGAAACATTGCCGTAATGCGCCGAAGATACGATCTGCGCGTCGAGCTCCGCTTCTCCGCCGTTGTAACCGACGACGCCGCCCGCATACACTTCCGCCGTATTTGCGACGGATATATCCGCATTCGACGTACATTTTTCGACCGTGCCGCCCGCGCTCCTGCCCGCCACGCCGCCCGCGTATACGGAAAGGCGCGCGTCGGAAGACTGAATTTCAATGCTGCCGTTTACAATGCAGTTTTCTATGCGGCCGCCTTTGAGAAAGCCGACAAAACCGCTGTAGACCGTTCCGGACGCCGCATTTTCTTCCACACGAATTTCGGCGGTGAGATTTTTGACCGTGCCCGTAACGCATCCGAATGCCGAAAAGGTGCCGGAGATATTCTTCAGCGTATGGCCGGCGCCGTCGAGCGTGCCCGAAAAAGGCTGTTCCAAACTGCCGACCTGCCGATACGATACGCCGGAAAAGTCGATGTCGTTTTCGAGGCGGTAATTTCCGCTGCTCATCGCAAAAAATTCTTCCGCCGTGGAAACGGACTGCACTTCCGCCGACCGGGTCCAGCGGGCATAGAGAGTAATGTCCTGCATTACCGCGCTGTCAAAATCATAGGCCTCAGTGCACTCTGCATTCATATACCAACCGCCGAAATCATATCCCTCGGCAGAGGGGGCTTCGGGCTCCTCTGCCTTTCCGCCTTCCTCCACCGTCTGCGCCGCGATCGAGACGGACTGCCCGTTCCCGTCAAACGCGACCGTATAGGTGTTGACCTGAGCACCCGCGCAGCCGACCAGTACAGCCATCGCACAGATCAACACGAAAATCATCAGTTTTTTCATTCAAAGTCTCCTTCACGGATCTCAATATCGCGCTCGGGCGCGCCGACCCCGTAAAATTGTACGTTTTTGCAGTTTGCCCAGTTGTTTTCGTACAGCACCGTGATCTTTACATAGCGGGCGCGCACACCGGCAAAGCTCTCTTCCAGCACGCCGTTCGACGTGCCCGTATCGAAATTGTCAAAAATCGCAGTCCAGGAATCTTTGTTTTCGGACACTTCGATCTTCAGCTTATATGCATTTTCCGTTGCGGAAGTCGCATCCTGGAATGTGTATTTAAAGCCGTTTATCACGCAGATCCTGCCGAAATCCAATTCAAAAGTATTTTGTTCGTTTCCGTTTAAAGCACACCAGAACCTCTCCTGCACCCAAACGTTTTCGGGATTCATCGTCGCGATCCCGGGACGGTGATCATTATCCGAGAACGAGGAAGCTGTAGGCGTTATATAGCGCGCGAGGTCGGTTTTGAACTGCGTCGCATAAATTTTTACGTCCGACCCCTCTTTTACGCGGATATACGAAGCCTGCACATCGGCAAGAGCGACACCTTCGTCGAGCGTGAGAGCCGTCCACTTCGTACCGTCTGCAGAATATTCGACGGCGTCGCTGTCCGTTACGACGCGGCTGATATAGCTTTCGCCGATGTCGTATACGTCGTAACCGTCTTCCGACGCCGGCGTTATGCCGCTCGCGGCATCCTTAAAGCCGTACACGTTCATTTCCGTAACGTTTGCCCAGCCGGGACCTGCAAATTCGCGGATAAGAACGGCGGAAACTTCCCTGCCGACCGCAATGCGGAAGCTCTGCCCGACATGATCGGCCGCTTCTTCCAATTTGATCCAAGAGCCGTCTTCCAAGCGGCCTTCGACTTCAAAGTTGTGCGTGCCGTCGTTCTGGAAGTAGAATTCCACATAGTTGACGTACGTCATATACGTCCATTCTACGGCGAGATATTTATTATTGAAGGAACTGTCGTTCGCGCACCAAAACGTGCTGTAATTGCCGTCAAACGCCATTTCCGTTTCGTTGCCCGCAGCCCAATCGCCGGAGGAGCCTTTCATGCCGAGCGCGATATTCGTGCCGCTCGAAAGGCCGAAGGTTTCGATATGGAATTCTCGGCTGGAAGGAATGCCGCCCGAAAGGACGCGAATGCGGACGTAACGGAAGAACCCGTTCGCTTCTGCTTCGTACGAATCGTCCGCTTCTTCCAAAGCGACCGCAGAAATTTCTGCCCACATCTGATTGTCGGCGGAAGCCTCGATGACGAAACTCCACTTGGCGGAAGACGCAAAGACCTGCCATACAGAACGGATCTCGGCCATTTCTCCCAAATCGACCGTGAGAGCGGCTTCGCCCTCGGCGGATGCCTGCCAATAAGTATCCGCATCGCCGTCGATCGCAAGATCGGCGGCGTGATCCGCCGCGGCGGAAGTAGCCTGCGCCGTTCCTTGGGTAGCGGGAACGTCCAGTTTCCATTCTGCCGTCAAGGTGAATGACATTCCGACAGCGTCGTCGAAGTCATACAATTCCCCGTCTTTATACCAGCCGCGGAAGATGTATCCTGCTCTTGCGGGATCGTTTTCCGGCCGAACGACTTTGCCGCCCTCGGTGATCGTCTGAGAAGGGATAGCCGGGGTTGCCGTGCCGCCGTTCGTGTTGAACGTTACGGTAAACGTCTGCGGAATGTGTACTTCCGTCCAACCGGCGTACAGCGTCAACGCGCCCGTAATCGGCGTGGAAAGATCGAACTTTTTCGTACAGTCTTCGTCCGTGTACCAGCCGCTGAACGTCCAGCCGGATTTTTTCGGTTCGTCGAAGGACGCCGTCTGCCCTTCGTTTACAATAACTTCATAAGGGATCCCGTCTACGACGAACGTAACGGTATACCGCGTCGGAGCGGGCTGCGCGCTGTCGCGCCAGGTACCGTACAGGGTAATATCCGCCGTTACGGGAGAAGTTTCGTCGTAACGGGCGGTGAGAGCTTCGTCGGTATACCAGCCGTCGAACGTCTTCCCGGATACGGGATCGGGCTCTTCGCAGGAGGCGACCCCGCCCGATTCGACCTGTTCGGTCGTAACGGAACCGTCTACGCTATAGGTAACGGTATACGCGGCAACGGAACAGCCGACGAAACACATTGCTATCAGAGCGATCAGCCCTGCAAAAGCAAAAATCCTTTTCATAAGTTATCCCCTTTTTTTATTTCGGGTCTGCGGAACAGCTTCCCGGCAATGCCTTGCGCCCGCGTACCGATATCATTGTTATTGTACATCGGAAGTTTGCGTTTGTCTTGCTGATTTTTTTAAAAAAAGTGCCCTTTTTTTTAATGTTCTACATTCGGGAAATAAAACTTGCTGGACAGCCGCGCCTTTTTGCTATATAATAAACGTGAGGTGTGAAAATGATCAAACAGGACTACTATGCCAAATATACTTTTTCCGACCCGTCTTTACCGTACAATGTTCACTGGTGGTACAACCGCACGACCGACTACCATCGGCACATCGATTTTTACGAATTGTTCCTGACGATCGGAGACGGCATGGTCCAATACTATAACGACGACTGCATGAAACTCGAAGCGCATACCCTGTATATCGTGCCGATCATGCAATATCACCGCATCGACTATATCAAAAAAGAAGGGCAGTCCAACATATTTAATATGAGTGTTTCGAAAAATTTTTTTGAGCGAAACATCGAAACTTTTTCTTCTTCCCTGTCCGAAGCGATTGCGGGAAAAGATTGCCTGATGGTGCGGCTGGAGCCGGCTTCCTATGAATTCCTGCTCATGCTTTCGCGCAGGGCGACGTACAGCGAAGACAAAAGCCACCGCGAACAGGCGGTGCGGCTGTTCCTCGCCACCGCCGCTGCCCTCTACCAATCGCACGAAAAATTTGACAACGAGAAACTTTCCCCGCAGCAACGATATGCGGCAGACATCAAATCGAAAATCGATAACCTCGAATATATCGAATGCGACGTTACGGGCATCTATGCGCACTACCCTTTGGCGCCTTCTCTGCTGATCAAGAGCTTTAAAGAACTGACGGGAAAAACGATCGTAAAATATCAGGTGGAGCGGCGCATGAAATACGCGTGCGCACTGCTTACAAATACCGACTATACGATACTGCACATAGCTTCGGCGGTGGGTTACGATTCTCTGAGCCATTTTACCGATAACTTCAAAAAATTCACAAGACTGACGCCCACGGCTTACCGCAAGGAAAACGCCGCCGGCTTCCGCCGCTCTCTGCCCGCGCAAAATACAGAGTAAGCGAGAAAAAGATTGCGGAAAGTATATAAAAAACGGTGAAAATCATTTGACAAGAAATGTCGTTTTTGCTATAATCTTTTAGCGTTGTTAAATGCGGGTGTAGTTCAATGGTAGAATTCCAGCCTTCCAAGCTGGCTGCGTGGGTCCGATTCCCATCACCCGCTCCAAAA
>CALVXE010000102.1 GCA_944368795.1 uncultured Clostridia bacterium
TGGAGCTGGTGATTGGAATCGAACCCACAACCTGCTGATTACAAATCAGCTGCTCTGCCAGTTGAGCTACACCAGCGAGAAGGTAAGTTTGCGTAAACTCAGCTTACCTATTATAACATATTTTATAGAAAATGCAAACAAATTGATCTCCCTTCTCGAACGATTTAAGCCTTCAACAGAAAATTTTATGAGCCGAAGGGCAAAAAGGGAACGGCGGTTCTTCATTTTTTGTTGCTTATCGGAGGTTTCGGCGGCCGTTCAAAGGCAAATCGAAATTTTTGATAAGGCGAAGGCCATTTGTTTGATTGACAAATGCCTGTTTTTTTGTATATAATATAGTTGCGTATGCAACAATTGCGTGCGCAACAAATTTGCCGATATATTGTTCGGCACTGCGGGAGGAGGAGAGGTTATGAGGCCTTTTATGAAGCATATAGGAGAGATATGGCGCTGCGCCAATCTGTACCGTACACAGCAGTATCGCGGACAGGAGATCGGCAGTTATCAGGATTCGTATATAATCAATATATGCAAACATCCCGGGATCGCGCAGGACGGTTTGGCAAAGCTGATTTATGTGCACAAGAGCAACGTTGCCCGCCAATTGAGCTCTTTGGAAGAAAAAGGCTTCGTAACGCGCATGGCCGACCCGGAGGATAAGCGCGTTCTGCGCGTATATCCTACCGAAAAGGCAAAACAAGCGCTCGCTCATATCCGGGCGGTCCATAAACAATGGAACGAATTGATCGTTGAAGGGCTGAATGAAGAAGAGCGCGAGATCGTTGCCAAATACGCAGAAATTCTGGCTGAAAGCGCAAAGCGCATCGTAGGGCAGGAGGAGGAAGGCGGAGCGGAATGAAAACGGTATTTTCATATCTGGCGGCATATAAAGGGAGAATTTCCGTCGGATTATTGTTAAAGACGGGAGGAACGGTTGCGGAACTGCTGCTTCCCCTGATCATGGCGCACATGATCGACGATATCGCACCGCAGGGAAATATACCGATTTTGTCGTTGTGGGGCGTCGGCATGCTTCTCTGTGCGGTCGCTGCGCTGGTTGGGAACGTGGCGGCGAACCGCATGGCGTCGCGCGTGGCGCGCGATACCACCGAAAGGCTCCGAAAAGATCTCTTTTCCAAGTCTTTGAATCTTTCGGCACGGCAAATAGACGAAGTTACCCTTCCGTCGCTCGTTTCGCGCCTTTCGTCCGATACATACAATGTGCATAACATGGTGGGAATGATGCAGCGCCTGGGGGTGCGCGCGCCCATTTTGCTGATCGGCGGCGTGGCGCTCACCTTTACGGTGGATCCCGTTCTCGCGCTTGTTCTTTTGGTTTCGGTTCCTTTTCTTACACTGATCGTGTTTTTTGTATCCAAAAAGGGGATCGGCCTCTATACAAAACTGCAGCGCTCGGTGGACGGGATGGTGCGGAAAGTACGGGACGATCACGCAGGGATCCGCGTGATCAAAGCTCTTTCCAAATCCGAATACGAGAGCGCATCTTTCCGTAAAATCAACGATGCAGTCGTGGAAAACGAGACGAAAGCGGGCGTCATGATGGGGGTAACGAATCCGCTGATGAACGTTGTGCTCAATTTGGGGATGACGGCCGTGCTCTTTGCGGGAGCCTACCGGGTGGCGGCAGGGCGAGCGATGGTGGGGGAACTCATCGCCTTTACTTCCTTTTTTACCATTATTCTAAACGCGGTCATTTCCGTAAGCCGCATTTTCGTAAATTTTTCGAAGGGAGGGGCTTCGGCGAAGCGTATCGGGGCGATTTTGCGCATGCCCGAAGACCTTCTGCCCGTTCCGGCCGAGGGCGGGGCATGCGGCGGCGGATATATCCGGTTCGAAAACGTTTGCTTTTCATACGGCGGAGTTCCCGCCTTGGAGAATATCAGTTTTTCCGTTGATAAGGGGCAGTCGCTGGGCATTATCGGGGCAACCGGAAGCGGGAAAAGTACGCTGATCTCTTTATTGATGCGCTTTTATGATCCTGACAGCGGAACGATAACCATCGCGGGGAAAGATGTCCGAAGTTACGAACACCGCGATTTATGCCAAAAATTCGGCGCGGTGTTTCAAAGCGATTTCTTAATGGCTGCGAGCGTGCGCGATAATATCGATTTCGAGCGAGAACTGCCGCAGGAACAAATCGAGCGTGCCGCCGAATTTGCGCAGGCAGATGAATTTATTGCCGGGCACGGAGGATATGGCGCGCTTTTGACGGCGCGCGGTGCGAATTTCAGCGGCGGGCAAAAGCAGCGGCTGCTGATCGCGCGCGCGTTGGCGTCTTCGCCGGAAATACTCGTTTTAGACGATTCTTCCAGCGCGCTCGATTACCGCACGGATGCGGAACTTCGGAAAACTCTTTTAAAAAATTTGTCGAATTCCACGGTGATCCTGATTGCGCAGCGGATCAGTTCGGTGCGCTTTGCGGACCGCATCCTCGTTTTGGAAAACGGAAAGGTCGCGGGGTTCGGGAGCGACGAGGGATTGATGCAGACTTGCGAAACGTACCGCCGCATTTACGCGTCGCAGCATGAAGAGGAAATTTTGCCGCAAGCGGAAGGGGGTGATGTTTTTGCCGATCAGTGAAATTGCAATGACGGGCGATCGCGTGAAAACAGGCAAGAAAGCGGTCATCATTCGATTGTCGAAATATTTTTTCCGTTACAAGTTATCCGTTCTCGCAGCGTTTTTGCTGATGCTCGGGAGCAATCTGTTCGCCTTGCTCGGCCCCTGGCTTTCGGGCAAAGCGATTGACGCCATCGATTTGAAAACGGGCGTGGATTTTGCCGCAGTCGGGCGTTTTTGTCTTTGGATGGCGGTCTTTTACGTCGTATCTTCGGCGCTTTCGTATATCCTTTCGGTCCTGATGATCCGATTGAGCCAAAAGATCGTGCGGCGCATGCGCCAGGATGCTTTCGAAAAGATCCTGTCTTTGCCTGTGGGCGCGTTGGACCGCGTGCAGGCGGGCGATCTCATAAACCGCATCTCGTACGATATCGATACGGTAAACGCTTCGCTTTCCAACGATATTTTACAGGCGGCAACAGGGATCATTACCGTTGCGGGCGCGCTGATCGGGATGATTTTAACGTCTCCCGCGCTGCTCGGCGTGTTTGTGATCACGCTCCCGATATCCGTGCTCATAACCGTCAAACGAAGCAGGACCGTGCGCCCTCTTTTCCGCAAGCGTTCCGCGAAGCTGGCCGAACTGAACGGCTTTTCGGAAGAGATGCTTTCGGGC
This sequence comes from uncultured Clostridia bacterium, assembly GCA_944368795.1. Lineage (GTDB taxonomy): Bacteria > Bacillota > Clostridia > Christensenellales > Borkfalkiaceae > Borkfalkia. The sequence goes on from CALVXE010000102.1 coordinate 3,257, forward strand.
GTCAAGACGATCAAGGCCTATGGACGGGAAGAGGAGATCATCGCCGAATTCTGTAAAAAGAATACGGAAGCGGTCGATGCTTATTACGCGGCAGATTATTACGGCAGCCTGATCGGCCCTTCGGTCAATTTCGTAAATAATCTGGGAACGGTATTGATCAGTACGGCAGGGTCGTTTTTCTATCTGTTCAATTTGATCTCTATCGGCGATATATCTGCGTTTTTACAGTATTCGCGCAAGTTTTCCGGTCCGGTCAACGAATATGCGAATATCATGGGAGAGATCCAATCCGCTCTCGCGGCCGCGGAACGAGTTTTTCGGCTGTTGGATCAGCCTGCGGAAGAAGCCGACGCGCCGAACGCCGTCGAATTGACCGGTGCGGAAGGGCGCGTGGAGTTCGAGCATGTCCGCTTCGGGTATGCGGAGGGCGAGGATATTATCGAAGACTTGTCGTTTACGGCCGAACCCGGGCAGACGGTTGCCGTTGTCGGCCCGACCGGCGCGGGAAAGTCGACGATCGTCAACCTCATGATGCGCTTTTACGAGCCCCGCGGCGGCCGTATATTGCTGGATGGGCAGAATATCCGTTCGTATACGCGAAAGAGCCTTCGGGCGGCGTTTACAATGGTTTTGCAGGATACATGGCTGTTTGAGGGCACGATCTTCGAAAACATTGCTTACGGCAGAGAAGGGGCGACGCTCGAGGATGTGAGACGGGCGGCGGAGGCCGCGCACATCGCCGAATTTATCGATAATCTTCCGCAGAAATACGACACCGTTCTTACCGACGGCGGCGCGCTGTCCAAGGGGCAGAAGCAACTGATGACGATCGCGCGCGCAATGCTTTCGCCGGCAAAAATCCTGATCCTCGACGAGGCGACGAGCAATGTGGATACGCGCACCGAAATCATGATCCGCGATGCGATGGCAAAGCTGATGCGCGGCAGGACCTGCTTTGTCATCGCGCATAGACTTACGACCGTACGCAATGCCGATACGATCTTAGTTATCAAAGACGGAGACGTAGTTGAGCGGGGAAGGCATGAAGATCTGTTGTCCCGCAGGGGATTCTATGCCGAAATTTATGCGGCGCAATTCGATTGAAGGCCGCACGAGGTTTGCCGACCGGAAATATTATAAGCGTAACTGTGTTTTGCGATGCCGCGACGCGGCAAAAAAGGAGGAGACGCTTCTGTTTGAATGCGCCTTCTCCTTTTCAACGCGGAAACAGCACACAGCCGTTTTTTTGCGGCGGCAGATAAAAAATCAGCAATCAAATTTAACAACGGCACAAGGCAAGGATGCCGTTCCGCGGGAAAATGGGCGGAGGGCATCCGTAAGGCCGCAGACCGTCGCGGGGAGACGAGGATTTCCTTTCTGAGTTCGGCAGCGCGGCAGGGGCACATAAAGGCAACGCAAAAGAGAGGCTATCCATATATGCCGCAATCGGGCGGATATAAAAAAAGCCGCATGCAGTTAACATCTGCATGCGGCATAACTTTTATTTTGAAAAATCTGTTAATTGCATTCGCACCAAAGGTGGTGCCTCGGGGCGGAATCGAACCACCGACACAGGGATTTTCAGTCCCTTGCTCTACCGACTGAGCTACCGAGG
>CALVXE010000103.1 GCA_944368795.1 uncultured Clostridia bacterium
ATGAATGCGGACGGCAAGATCCCGGGCGGCTTTAAAAAGCGCGAGGGCAGGGCAAGCGAAAAGGGGATACTCACCTCCCGCCTCATCGACCGCCCGATCCGCCCCCTCTTCCCGAAGGGGCTGTACAACGACGTCGTGGTCATCGCGACCGCGCTTTCCGTCGATACGAACATTCCCCCCGAACCGTTCGCGATGCTCGGCAGCTCGATCGCTCTGAGCATTTCCGATATCCCTTGGGCGGGACCTACGGGTTCGGTGCAGGTAGGGATGGTAGACGGTGAATACGTCATCAACCCCGACAATGCCCAGCGCGAAAAGAGCACGATCGCTCTGAGCCTTTCCGGAACGAAAGACGCCATCATGATGGTCGAAGCGGGCGCGCAGGAAGTTTCCGACGAAGATATGGTCGGCGCCATCCTGTTCGGGCATGAAGAGATCAAAAAGCAGTGCGCGTTCATCGAACAGATTCAAAAAGAGATCGGCAAACCCAAGCGCCAGATGGAGCTGTACCATGTTCCCGAAGATCTCGACGCCGCCGTCCGCGCTTATGCGTCGGACAAGCTCGACGCGGCTTTGGAAGAATTTGACCGCCAGGCGCGCGAAGAAAAACAGGACGAAGTCGAAAAGGATACGCTCGCTCATTTCGCGGACATTTATCCCGATAAAGCGCGCGAGATCAAAGACAGCCTGTACTATCTCACCAAAGAGAAGGTCCGCGCCAAGATCCTCGATAAGGGTATCCGCCCGGACGGCAGAAAGCTCACCGAGATCCGTCCCATTTGGTGCGAGGTAGGCGTTCTTCCCCGCGTTCACGGTTCCGCCGTGTTTACCCGCGGGCAGACGCAGGCTCTTACGACCTGCACGCTCGGCACTTTGAGCGAAGTGCAGAAGCTGGACGGGCTCGACGACGAAGTTGCGAACCGTTATATGCACCAATACAATTTCCCCGGTTATTCCACGGGCGAAGCGAAGGGCCTCAAGAGCCCCGGCCGCCGCGAGATCGGGCACGGCGCACTCGCCGAGCGCGCGCTTGAACCCGTTGTTCCGAGCGAAGCTGAGTTCCCGTACGCGATCCGCATGGTTTCGGATATCATGAGCTCCAACGGCTCTACGTCGCAGGCGAGCGTTTGCGGTTCCACGCTTGCGCTTATGGATGCGGGCGTTCCGATCAAAGCTCCCGTTGCGGGCTGCGCGATGGGCTTGATCAAGGATACGAACAGCGACCGCGTTGCGATCCTCACCGATATTCAGGGACTGGAAGACTTCCTCGGCGATATGGACTTCAAAGTCGCCGGTACCGAGAAGGGCATCACGGCGATCCAGATGGATATCAAGATCAAGGGCATCGACGAAAACATTCTCCGCCGCGCGATCGCGCAGGCGAACGAAGGGCGGCAGTTCATCCTGCACAAAATGCTGGAAACGATCCCCGCGCCCCGCAAAGAACTTTCCAAATTTGCTCCGAAGATCATTTCCTTCAATATCGATCCCGATAAGATCCGCGAAGTCATCGGAAGCGGCGGTAAAGTTATCAACAAAATTATCGAAGAGACGAACGTCAAGATCGATATCGGCGACGACGGAAAGGTCTGCATCGCCACATACGGTGAAAATACCGAAAACGCCGAGCGCGCAAAAGCGATCATTCTTTCGATCGCGCGCGATCCTGAAGTGGGCGATATGTTTATCGGTTCGGTCGTCCGCATCCTGTCCAAGGTCGGCGCGTTTGTCGAGCTGGCTCCCGGGAAAGACGGCATGATCCATATCTCGAAGATGAGCGACAAGCGCATCAATCAGGTGGAAGACGTTCTGAACATCGGCGATACCGTAAAAGTTGAAATCATTAAGATCGGCGAAAAGGGCATAGACCTCAAACTTCTCGAAAAAATGGAAGGCTGATCGCACGATCGAAATCGACCGCTCCGCATTATGCGGGGCGGTTTTTATCTTTTTACGCAATAAAGGCGAGAGCCGTGCCGGGGAAAGAACTTCTGCAAAAAAGAAAGACGCCGTTAAAAAACGGCGAAATCTTCGATCGTGAAAAGCGCAGGGGCTGTTGTTCGCAAATATGCGGCGGGATGGTGAAATGTTTTGGTAAGAAAAAACTCTTTTAAGCGGCGTTTTGTTCGGCAGAAAATAGTGCCGCCGATATGCGTTTTTAAATTGCGCAAATTTCGGGAATTTTGCGGCGGCGCAAAGGCGCGGAAATCGGCGAGGTAGGGTTTGCCTTCGTCTTCGCCATATCCTGTCCTATTGATCCGTTCTGGCGCCCGCTATGTGCAAAAAGCGGACTTTTTCGAAGATATATGCGGAAAGTGGTTTGGCGAACGTATCGTAAGAATGCGCGGCGACGAGCGGCACGCCTCTTTGGAACCCGACGACGAGGCATGTATGGTAGAAGTCGCCGGTCGCACGGCCGAGTTGGATCACGTCGCCTTCGTGCACGCCGCCCGCGTCCGTTTCCTCGGCAAAAGGTCCGACGCCTTGGTTTCCGATGAGAAAACGGTAAAAAAATTCCACGCCCGTCCAGGATGCGGTCCTGTCGTTCGCGGTTGCGTAGTACCAGCCCGTTACGGGCGTGTAGTTCATCGGGGAGCCTCCGGCAAAAAGACATTGCGAAACGAAATTCGTGCAGTCGCCGCCGATGCGGCTGAAATCGTAATAGTAGGGATTGCGGCGGTAGGCCCAAAGCCCGGCATAGGCGACGGCCGCCTCCGCGTCATATTCGATCGTTTTCATGATTCTACTATATTCGGCAGAAAGAGAAAGCGTTCCGATTGCTTTTTTCGGGCAGATATGGTAAAGTAAAATTATCAAAACGGAGGGCAGACACACATGGCATTTCATCCTGTAACGGCGGAAGAATTGGGAAGGGCCGACGTCTTTCGGCACTTTACCGAAGAAGCGCCCTGTTCGTTCAGCTTTTGCGCGGATCTCGACGTAACGGCCCTTTACGATACGGCGAAGCGCCGCGGCATAAAATTTTTTGCGGCATTTTTGCATTGCCTGAGCGCGGAGGTCAACGTGCGCAGGGAGTTTCGGATGAGCGAAAACGAGCGCGGTGAATTGGGATGGTACGATACCGTCGACCCGTGCTACACCGTTTTTCATGAAAAAGATGAAAGGTTTTCGGACGTATGGACGCAGTTTGACGCGGATTTTAAAGTCTTTTACGCGCGCTATCTGGAAGACGCAAAAAATTACGGCGGGCCGAATATGCGGGAGGCAAAGCCGTATGCGGGGGAAAATTTATTCAACGTGTCCTGCATGCCGTGGGCAAGTTTTACAGGGTTTGCGCTGAATCTGCCCAAAAGTACGCGCTTTTTCTCGCCCATCTTTACCATAGGAAAATTTTTTGAGCGAGGCGGTCGGCGATTGCTGCCGTTTTCCGTGCAAGTGCATCATGCCGTGTGCGACGGATACCACGTCTGCCGATTTCTCAACGAGTTACAACAGAAATTGGACCGCTTTTCACCTGAAACGTAAAAACGGCAATGCGCGGCGCATCTCCCACTCGGCGGGTCAAAAATCCCGTCTTCCGGTGAGAACGTCGAGGTCTACTTCGAAATAATCGGCGATCTTGCACAGATTTTCCAACCCGATTTCCCTCTGTTTGTGGAGGTAGCGGGAAAGAGTTTGCTGCGGTATGCCGATATCTTTGGCCACTTTGCTGATGCTGTTGCCCGCAATCAGCTCTTTTAGATTTTCGGCAAATTTTTCCGTATACATGATACAATTATTTTACACCGTTTGGTGTGAATTATTTGACTTTTCACCAAACGGTGTGATATAATGCCTTCAAAACAAGAGTATACGAACAAAACAAATGAGAAAAGCAATCCGCGTCTGCACATATGTGCGGACGCGGATTGCTTTATTTGGTAGAAATTCATTTTTATTTCTTTTGAAAGACGGATTTCGGCTGACCGCAGATGGGGCATACCCATGTTTCGGGAAGCTCCTCGAAGGGGATATTGCCGGAATATACGTGTCCGCAAACCGAACAGACGTATTTGCCCTCGGGCTCCGCTTCATCGGGAAGGTAGGTAGGGGCGTTCTTCGCCGTTTTTCCCTTGACGACGGAATGATAATAGGCGTACGTCATGGGAGGGTTGGCGCTCAGAACGTCGGCACCGACCACTTCGCCCAAAAAGACGGTATGCGTCGGAGAGTCCATCGTATTTATGACGCGGCAGGCGATATAGGCGCAGGCGTCGCTCACGATAGGGAGGGTATCCTTTACGGAATAAGGTACGGCATCGAATTTGTTGAAATCCCTGCCGGAGCGGAAACCGAATGTGCCGATAATGGAGGGATCGGAGTTTTCCGCCAGTATCGAAATCGCAAAATGACCGCAGTCGGCAATGCATCGATTGGTGTAGTTGTCTTTATTGATGCTGACCATTACGGTTGCGGGAGACGCGGTGATCTGCGCGGCACAATTGGCGGTACAGCCGGTAGGCCTACCGTTATCCCAAGTAGAAACGATGTATACGCCGTACGACATGGCGTGGAATGCTTTCGGATTCATAGAAAAACCTTCCTTCGCGCAAAATCTCTCAAAAGAGATGAGAGCTTTTGCTTGATTTCAGAGAAAACCCGCGGGCACGCCCGCTTTGCGGACTATCCGCCTGTTTTCTCTCTTTGTGCGCTTATTAAGGGCTCTCTTATTATAGAGCGCGCACAAATTCACTCTTTCTGCATATGCCCTTCGGCATATTGGGTGCAAAAGCAAAAACGATGCTTTTTGCTTTTGCAAATAATTGCTTTAATAACCAACTGCGCGTTCCAAAATCGCAATTTTGGATTAGCGCACTCAATTTGTCGCATACTTGCGACCTCCGCGGGTGAATGCGCC
>CALVXE010000104.1 GCA_944368795.1 uncultured Clostridia bacterium
AAAGCGGGTGCGCGAGCTGCACATGTACGACGTTTTGCGCGCCGACCGATGCATCTCCGTGAACAGCATGGAGGCGCGCGTGCCCTTCGGCGATCTCGATTTCGTCAGATACGTGATGCACATCGATCCGGAAATGAAGATGAACGTGTACGGGAAGGGGAAATACCTGCTCCGCCGCGCGTTCGAGGGGGATTATCTGCCCCAAAACATTCTGTACCGGGAGAAGGCGGCGTTTTCGGATGCGGTCGGGCATTCGATGGTGGACGATTTGAAGGAATATGCCGAAAAGATGTACGGGGAGGATTGGAAAAAGATCGCCGGCCGCTATGCGTACCATGCGCGTCCGTTTACCAAAGAGAGCCTGCTGTACCGCGAGATCTTTGAAAAGTATTACCCCGGTCAGGCAAAAATGGTCAAGGCGTTCTGGATGCCGAACAAAAAATGGGACGGCTGCAAGGTAAACGACCCTTCCGCGCGCGTTCTTTCGAATTACGGCGACAGCGGAAAATAAAACTCGATCACAGGAATTTCTCATAAACATGTGCAAACGGCGCCGGACAATTTGTCGGGCGCCGTTTGCGTGCGAAAATTTTCAAAAAGAGGTTGAAAAACGGGCGGTTATGTGATATGATAGTAATATATCCGAAAATCCGCGGCTCCTAAGCGTGCGCGGAAACGAATTTTCTTTTTGGAGAAAAGTATATGACAATCAGAGAAGTGGTAAAACTGCTCGACGCGGAGATCCTGTGCGGGGAAGAGCATCTCGATACCGAGATTCACACCGCCTGCGGGTCAGACATGATGAGCGACGTGCTCGCCTATGTCAAAGACCAGTCCGTCCTTTTGACGGGGCTTTTGAATCCGCAGGTCGTGCGCACGGCGGAGATGATGGACATGCTCTGCATCGTTTTCGTGCGCGGCAAACGCCCCGAACAGCCCGTCATCGACCTCGCCGAAGAGAAGGGCATCGTTCTCCTCTCTACCGAAAAGAGGCTGTTCGTCGCCTGCGGCATCCTCTATACGCACGGGCTGGGCGGCTGATCATGGAGTGCATCCGCCTCGAATACGACGTAGACGGGAACAATTTTTCCTCGGCGGGCAACGCGAGCGACAGCGTAAAGCGCACCCTCAAACAGCTCGGCGTATCGCCCGCGTCCGTCCGGCGCGTCGCCATCGCCATGTATGAGGGCGAGATCAATATGGTCATACACGCGCACGGCGGCAGGGCGGAAGTGGAAATTTATCCCGACTATATCGACATTTATCTGAAAGACAGCGGTCCCGGCATTGCCGATATCGACCTCGCGATGAAGGCGGGGTATTCGACGGCTACCGAAAATATCCGCAGCCTGGGGTTCGGCGCGGGCATGGGGCTGCCGAATATGAAAAAATACAGCGACGAAATGAAGATCGACAGCACCGTAGGCGTGGGTACGACGGTGTTTTTGAGGGTAAAGTTTTAATCGCGCGAAAAAAGGCGGGGCACTGCTCCGCGTCTGCGCGGACGGAAAAAGGTTATCACGGTAGGGTAAGAATATGGCTGTAACGCTGAAAACGGTCGTTCTCGACAGCGATAAGTGCATCGGCTGCATCACGTGCATGCGCCGCTGCCCCACGGAAGCGATCCGCATCGAAAACGGCAAAGCGAAAATTTTATATGATAAGTGCATCAACTGCGGGGAATGCGTGCGCAGCTGCAAGGGGGGCGCCAAGCGCCCCGTGTACGACAGTTTCGAGCTCGTCTCCAGCTACAAATACAAGATCGCTCTGCCTTCGCCCTCGCTGTTCGGCCAGTTCAACAATCTCACCGATCCGAATTACGTGATCGAAGGCCTTCTCGCGCTGGGTTTCGACGAGGTTTTTGAAGTGGGGCTTGCGGCCGAACTCGTTACCGACTGCACGAAGCGGCTGATGAAAAAGAACGAACTGCCCCGTCCGGTGATCAGCACGGCGTGCCCGGCGGTGGCAGAGCTGATCATGCTCAAATTTCACGAGCTTGCAGACCACATGCTCAATGTGTACGCCCCCGCGAAGATCGCCGCCAAGTTGGCGAAAAAGCAGGCGCTGGAAAAGGGGATCCCCGCCGACGATATCGGCATCTTTTTCATCTCGCCCTGCCCCGCAAAGGTGTATTCGCTGCATAAAGAGGAAGTTTCGAACGAAAAATACATATCCGGCGTTCTCTCGCAGAGCGACGTGTATTTCCGCCTCGTCGAAAAGATGAACAAGATCAAAAATCCGCGCAGGCTCGGCAAATGCGGATATTCCGGCCTCGGCTGGGGCTCTTCGGGAGGAGAAAGCAATTCGCTCGGCCTGGGCAATTATATCCACTGTTCGGGCGTGCGCAACGTTTTGGGGATCTTGCAGGAAATGAGCGACGGAAAACTCGACGGCGCCGATTTCGTAGAACTGAACATGTGCCCCGGCGGGTGCGTGGGCGGCGTGCTGAACGTCGAAAACCCGTTCATCGCCCGCAACAAGATGCGCCAGCTCGCCGAACACATGAAGATCCCTCCCGCGACGCTGGAACAATACGGGCTGGACGAAAGCTTTTTTATCTGGGACAAGGCGCCCGAACCTTCCACCTCGTTTCAGCTCGATCCCGATCGTTTTGCGGCCATGCGCAAGCTGATGCAGGTGGAAGAGCTTCTCAAAAAACTTCCGGGCATCGACTGCGGCGCGTGCGGCGCGCCCACCTGCCGCTGCCACGCCGAAGACGTGGTAACGGGAAAATCTGCGCTGACCTGCGTCAAACTGGAGGAAAAGGAATGAAGGTTTCCGAAATGGTGAAAAAGGCGGGCTTTGCCGTATTCACGAAAGGGGAAGACCGCGACATCGAAAGCGGTTACTGCGGCGATTTTTTGAGCAATATCATCTCCCGTGCGACGGATGCGTGCGTCTGGCTCACGGTGATGAACAACGTCAACGTGGCGGCGGTCGCCACGCTCATCGACTGTGCCTGCGTTCTTCTGTGCGAGGGGGTAGAGCCGGACAAACCGTTTTTTGACCGCGCCGCTTCGCTCGGCATATGGGTGCTGGGCACCAACGACAACGTGTTCGAAGCGAGCAAAAAAGTCGCCGCCGTCTGCGGCGTGTAGCGCGTTCCGCAAAAAGCGGACGCATACGTCCGCCCGGATCTGCACAAGGCTTTCGGAAGCTGTTTTCCGAAAACAGCGGCGGTCCGCCGTGCGCAAAACGCAGGAAAGGGGGCTTGAACGCGCGGAGATTTCCGTTCCCGAAGCGGAGGAACTCCGTGCAGAATGACCGATGAAACTATTTTACGATTTTCATATCCATTCGTGCCTGAGTCCCTGCGGGGATAACGACAGCACGCCCAACAATATCGTGAACATGGCGCTGATCAAGGGCCTGCAGGCGATCGCCCTTTCAGACCACAATACGGGCAGAAACTGCCCCGCGGCCATGACCGTGGGGAAAAAGAACGGCTTGGTCGTCCTTCCCGCCATGGAGCTGACGACCAGCGAAGATATCCACATCCTGTGCCTGTTCGAGCGGTACGAGGATCTGCAGAAATTGGAAAAATATATTCAGACCACGCGGCTGCGGATCAGAAACAAGCCGGAAATTTTCGGCCGCCAACTGATCATGAACGAGAACGACGAGGTGATCGGCGAAGAAGAGGATCTTCTCATCGTAAGTTCGGGCGTTTCCGTCGAGGAGGCGGCGGCGCTCGTGAAGGGATTCGGCGGAATTCCCGTACCCGCCCATATCGATAAGCAGTCCAACGGCCTCGTCGGTATTTTGGGCGCGTTCGATTACGGTTTGGGCTTCGATATGATCGAATGCAGGATCGATTCGGGCGTGGGGCTTCCGCGCCTCGTCGATTCGGACGCGCACTATCTGTGGGACATATCGGAGGCGGAACACTGCATCGAGGCGGAAACGTGCAGTGCGCACGGCGTATTCGAAGCGCTGCAAAAGATGTGCGGAAAGGGCGGAAAATAGCGGCCCTTGCCGCGGAGAAGCGGGATGATCGAAAAAGTCAGAGAGTATTTTAAACGATTCGGCATGGACGGAAAGATCCTCGAATTGAACGAATCCAGCGCGACGGTGGAACTTGCGGCAAAGGCGCTCGGCTGTGAGCCCTGCCGCATCGCAAAAACCCTTTCCTTTCACGCGGGCGATCGGGTCGTGCTCGTCGTGGCGGCGGGGGACGCGAAGGTGGACAACCGCAAATTCAAAGAATTTTTCGGCGCAAAGGCGAAGATGCTTTCCCCGGAGGAGGCGGAAACCCTCGTAGGGCACGCCGTGGGCGGCGTGTGCCCCTTTGCGGTCAACGAGGGGGTCGAAGTATATCTCGACGCGTCTTTAAAGAGGTTCCAAACGGTTTTTCCCGCCTGCGGCAGTTCCAACAGCGCCGTCGAACTTACGCCCGAAGAGCTCGAAAAGTATTCCTCGGGTTTTTGCGGCTGGGCAGACGTGTGCAAAACGGAGCAGAACTGAATCCGCGGCGGGCCCTGCGGCGGAAATTCGGTGCGCAGTCGCCGCGTTTATTACAAGGTTATTACAAAAATTCGGAAGAATTATTGCAACTGCATCGTATAATAGAGGCGAAGAGGACGGAAGCAGGGGATTTCCGTTCGCTCGGCCCGAAAGGGCAAAGATCCTGCCGCGTGGAGGAAAATTCCGCGCAGGAGTAATGAAAATGTTCGGGCGGACATCGTGTCCGCCCGTCTTTTTTTGTCGAAACGGCGCGGCTTTGCGGCAGCGCCGCGCAAGTTCTTGACTTTTGGCGGGAAAAAATATATGATTGTATCAACAAAAGAGGTAGACGGATGAACGATTTTTTGAGCAGAAAAGCAAAGGACA
>CALVXE010000105.1 GCA_944368795.1 uncultured Clostridia bacterium
GGAGAGAAGCATGCCGACCCCGGAAAAAAGAGAACGGAGAAATTCCGCCGCGACGGCCGCGCCGGCATTTTCCGCCCAAAGCGCACACCTCCCGCCCAGCTCTTCGGAGATCAGGCGCTCGCACAGGTCTTTGAGAAATACGCCCGGCATTTGATCGGCAAAGGCGAGAAAAAAGACCGCCAACAGGGTAAAAACGAAGAGCGGCAGGGCAAAATATTTGCTGTACAGGATCTTTTCGAACAACCCCTCTTTCGATTCTCCCGCGCCGTAAACGCCGCAGAGGAGCTTTTCCGCATCCAAAGAAAGAGTTCTTTCGGCCCTGCGTTCCGCCCCTTCCGCGGCACGGCGCAGAAACGTTTTCAGGCGGGCGACATCGCGGCGGCGGCGGGCGCAGACGCATGCGACGGGCACGCCCAGCCGCTCGGAAAGTTTCGCTTCGTTCAAAAATCCGCCGCGCTTTTGCAGTGCGTCCGCCATCGTAACGACGAGCGCCGCGCGGCCGCCCCTGCGGAGGATCTCTTCGAGCAGAGAGAGCGAACGGGGCAGAGTGAGCGCGTCGGCGACGCATACGGCGAGGTCGTATTTTCCCTCTTCGATCTCGCGGCGAGAAATCTTCTCTTCCATGCTGTACGCTTCCAGCGTATAAATTCCGGGAAGATCGGATATTTCGGCGCGGAGGCCGTCAAGGTCGGCCGCGCGCGTGCTCACGCCGACGGTAACGCCGTGCCAGTTGCCCGTTTTCGCGTGCCCGCCCGTAAGCGCGTTGAAGAGGGTGGATTTGCCGCTGTTCGGGTTCCCCGCAAGCAATATCCTCATACGCCGCCCCCTTTCGGCTCCCGCTTTATGACGGCGATTTTTGCCGCCAAAGAGCCGCGCAGAGCGAGGCGCACCCCCTCCGCTTCCAGCATGACGCCGCCCCCGAAGGGCGCAAAGCGCAGGACTTTGATCTGTTTTCCCGCGGCTACGTTCAGCATCTTCAGCCGCTCGGCGAGCGGCCTTTCCGGCGGGACGGCCAAAATCTCGGCGGATTCGCCCGCCGCAAGTTCGGATAATTTCATATGCTTTAGCATATGTTCCGCACGGACAAAACAGAACCCCGAAAAAAATCGGCGGGCCGCCGTTTCAGGGCGTCCCGCAAAAATCTTGTTCCGCACGCGGTCTCCGCGCACTCTTTTACTGTTTAATGCTGAATTCCTCGATGTGCGGGCATTTCAGTTCTTCGGCCAACGGCTGCTGCGGCGCCACATACGCGCACGCCTGCGCGATCGCCTTGCGGATCGCGGGAAGTTTATACGTGGGATATGTTTCGTGCCCGGGGTTGAAATAGAATATCTTTCCCCTGCCGCGCCTGAACACGCAGCCGCCGCGGAACACCTCGCCGCCGCGGAACCAGCCGATGTAAACCAGTTCGTCGGGTTCGGGGATATCGAACGGCTCGCCGTACATCTCTTCTTCGGGAACGTCGATGAATTCGCCGAGGCCGCGCGCGATCGGGTGCGACGGATCGACGCACCAGAGCCGCTCCAACTCGCCGTCTTCCCTCCATTTGAGGGTGCAGGAAGTGCCCGTAAGCCGCATGAACGGTTTGGAGGCGTGCGCCGAATGCAGGAATATCATGCCCATGCCCCGCTGAACGCGGGCCGCGACTTTTTCGACCGTTTCGTCGGCAACGGCGCCGTGGTACCAATGCCCCCACCAGAACAGAACGTCCGTCTTTTCCAAGATCTCGTCGGAAAGGCCGTGCACCCCCTGCTCGTCCGCGCGCACGAGGGTTACCGAATGCCCCGCCTCTTCCGCGATGGAAGCGATGCAGCGCCCCAGTCCCTCGGGGTATGCCCTTTTGCCCTCTTCCGAATCCATCGACGCATTATGTTCGCAAACAACCGTAACGTTCATTCGATTTTATGCCTCCTCAATCAAAATAATAGGGTTTACCGCTCTCTTCGGATTTATAGATGCCTTCCAGTATGCGGGTAACGACGGCGGCCTGATCGGCCGTAACGTACAGTTTCCCCTTGCCGAGGATCGCGTCGGTAAACGTCTTCGATTCCAGATCTTCGGGCTTGCCGCTGCCGGAGCCCTCGAAAAACGCGACTTCGCCGCTGTTCATATCCGGCGTGATCATTACCTGCCTGCCGCCGATGATCGTGTTGATGCGCAGGCCGTCGAGCATATCGGCGCCCGCCTTATCGCCGCAGATGGTGGTGATCGCCTCTTTCGGGTCCGCCATATTCAGCGCCCAGCTGGATTTGAGGTAGATGACCGCGCCGTTCTTCATGACGACGAAGCCGAAGGCGCTGTCTTCCGCGGTAAACCGCTCGGTATCCCAGTCTCCCCAGATATTGCCGGTATTTTTATCTTTGTTGAGCTTATGGAAGGTCTTGCCCACGCAGTACGCGGGTTCGTAATTGTTCATCATGAACAGCGTGAGGTCGAGAGCGTGCGTGCCGATATCGATGAGGGGCCCGCCGCCCTGTTTTTCCTGATCGATGAACACGCCCCAGGTCGGCACGGCGCGGCGGCGGATCGCGATCGCTTCCGCATAGTAAATATCGCCGAACATGCCCTCTTCCGCGCGTGCCTTCATGTACAGCGCGTCGGGACGGAAACGGTTCTGATACCCGATCGTAAGCACTTTGCCGGATTTATCGCGCGCCGCGAGCATCTTTTTCGCCTCTTCATAGTTCATCGCCATCGGCTTTTCGCACAGGACGTGCTTGCCCGCGTTGAGCGCGGCGACCGTGATCTCGCAGTGCGAACAGTTGGGCGTGAGGACGAGCACCGCGTCGATGCTCTTATCCTTTAAAAGTTCCCTGTAATCGGTGTAAACCGCGCATTCGGGCGTGCCGTATTCTTCGCGCGCTTTGAGGGCGCGCTCTTCGATGATGTCGCAAAACGCCACCATTTCCGACGCGGGGTTGCGCTTTTCCGCGGGCATATGCTTGCCGTTTGCGATGCCGCCGCAGCCGATAACGCCTATTTTGATCGTATCCATAACAATAGATTCCTCCGAATTTTTCGATATTGTCCGCGGAACTATTCCGCCAATTTTTTCATGTTCGCGAGCGACCTGCGCAGATATTCATCCTCCGCGCAGGGATATTTTTCCACTTCCAGTATCGCCCACGGAATATTCTGCGCGCGCATTTCCGCGAACACGCCGCGCATGTTTACGGCGCCTTCGCCGACGATCGGCTGCGCCGCCGTAGCGGCGTCTTTTTCGGCCGCTTCTTTAATGTGGACGAGCGCGAGTCTGCCCGAAAGCCTTTTCATTTCCGCTACCGCGTCTTTGCCGGCAACGGTCGCCCAAAATACGTCCAATTCCGCCCGCAGCTCCGCCTCGTCGGTGATCTTTGCGATATAATCGTTTCCGTCCGCATATTCGTGCGCATGGTTGTGATAGCCGAATATGACCCCGCGCGCGTCGAGCAGTTTTTTGGCGGCGGCGCAGTCTTTTACCACCTTTTCATATTTTTCCGCGGAAGCGAACTCCTCCGGACCGACCCACGGAACGAATACATAGCGGATGCCGAGCCCGTCGATAAAGGGAAGGCTCTCCTCCACCGCTTCCGGGCGAATGTGCGCCGAAACGCCTTCCAACTTATATTTTTTGAGCAATTCCTTCATTTCGGCGGGCGTTTTGCCGTAAAAACCGGCAAATTCCACGCCGTCGTACCCCGCCTCGGATACCGCCCGCAAAACTTCTTCCGCCCCCGCGCGCTCCGCAAGCTCGCGCAGGCTGTACAGCTGCACTCCGAATTTCATCTGATTTCCCTCCTTGGTTCTTTCACCCTTCGCGGCTATGCCCACCACATGTTGGAATTGCTTTCGGTGATGATGCTCTCTTTGACGAGCTTGATCGCCTTTTCCAGCCCTTCCTTGGGGGACATCAGCCCGTCTTCATGCTCGATGGAGATTGAGTCGTCATAGCCCATGATTTTCAGGAGCGAGAAGATCTGCTTCCATTCCCCTATATCGTGGCCGTAACCCAGCGTGCGGAAGATCCAGGCGCGTTCCGCGGCCTGCGTAAAGGACTTCGTATCCAACACGCCGTTTTTGCGCACGTTGTGTTCCATGATCTGCGTATCCTTGGCGTGGAAATAATAGATCGCCTTCTTTTCGCCCAATTCGCGGATCACTTCGAGGATATCCATCCCCTGCCAGTAGAGGTGGGACGGGTCGATGTTCGCGCCGATCAGGCCGCCGACCGCGTCGCGGAGGCGCAGGCAGGTCGCGGGATTGTAGACGCAGAACCCGGGGTGCATCTCCAAAGCGATCCTCTTTACGCCGTTTTCGGCCGCGAACTTCACCGCCTTTTCCCAATACGGAATGAGCACCTCATTCCACTGCCATTCCAGGGCTTTGGGATAATCGGGCGGCCACGCGCATGTGATCCAAGAGGGCGCCTTCGCGTCTTTATCCGAACCGGGGCATCCCGAAAAGGTTACCAGCCTGTCGATGCCCAGCTGCCCCGCCAGAACGCAGGCCGCTTCAAAATCCGCTTCGAACTTAGCGGCCGCGTCTTTATCGGGATGGACGCAGTTGCCGTGCACGGCGAGCGCCGAAATGCCCATGCCGTGTTTTTTGAATGTTTCCGCAAGTTTTTCGCGCTCGGCCTTGTTCTTGCTCAAAACGAGCGCGTCCGCATGCGCTTTTCCGGGATAGCCGCCCACGCCCAGTTCAAATTCGTCGACGCCCAGAGAGGACAGATACCGCAGGCTTTCGTCGAGGCTGTAATCGCCGAGAATGCCGCTCACTACGCTTATTTTCATGTTGCTTTCTCCCTTATATTTTTAAAAATTTCCTTTGACGACTATATTT
>CALVXE010000106.1 GCA_944368795.1 uncultured Clostridia bacterium
TTTGATTTTCAACCATCTGAAAACCTCCAATAGTAAAAATTATTTGATTCGCGCACAGAGCGCAAACGTCCGATATGAGGTTTTTCAGCGGACAGACTTTCTCCTTTTTCCTTTGCAAAAAGGAAAAAGGACAAGGCGCCTTGTCCACTCCGTTTTTTCTATTTTATCACAAGTTTTTAACAAACGCAAACGGATAAGCGCGCCTTTTGCCTTTTTCGGCGATTTTTATTGCCGCGGAACAGAGAAAGCGCGCCCCTCGGGGCGCGCCGCGCTGCGCTATGTGCGCTTTTTTTCCTTTTCGTATTTCGAATTGACCCGCATGGCGTTGAGAATGGCGATAACCGCCACACCCACGTCGCCGAACACGGCGACCCACATGTTCGTGAGGCCGCACGCCGAGAGGATGAGAATGGCGACTTTGACCGCGATGGAAAAGAGAATATTTTCCAAGACGATCGCCATCGTCTTTTTGGCGATGCGCTTCGCCAAAGGAATGCCGCGCAGATCGTCTTTCATCAGCACGATGTCCGACGCTTCGATCGCGGCGTCGCTGCCGACTCCTCCCATCGCAATGCCGATATCCGAACGCATCAGTACGGGCGCGTCGTTGATCCCGTCCCCCACGAAACAGAGCGCCTCTTTCGGTTTTTTCTCCGCAAGCATCCTCTCCACTTCTTCGACTTTGTTCTGCGGAAGGAGGGACGCCCTGTATCCGGTAAGGCCGATCTCTTCCGCAACGCTGCGGGCGATCGCCTCGTTGTCGCCCGTGAGCATCACGGTCCTGCAGCCCATCGCGCCGAGCGAATTTACGACCTCTTTCGCTTCCGGCTTTATTTCGTCGGAGATCAGCAGCGAGCCGACGAATTCGCCGTTGCGCGCCACGTAGACGACGGTGCCGAGCCCGCTTTCTTTCTCATACGCGATCCCGTTCCGCTCCATCAGTTTTTCGTTGCCGCAATAAATCGTTTCGTCCCCGCGGGAGGCGACGACGCCGGCCCCCGCGACGTTCGCGATCGTATAGCCGTCGTCCGGTTCCTGCCCGTACCGCGCGGCGATCGACTTCGCGATGGGATGGCCGGAGCCCTGTTCGGCGATCGCGGCCAGCCGCAACACCTCCTCCGCCCTCTCCCGCGGAACGATCTTCGTTACCGCGAAATTGCCCTTGGTGAGGGTGCCCGTTTTATCGAAAACAAAGGTATTCGCCTTGTTGAATTTTTCGAGATAGTTCGAACCCTTTATCAGGATGCCGTAGCGGGACGCGGCGCCGATCCCCGCAAAGAAGGAGAGCGGGATGGAGATGACGAGCGCGCAGGGACAGGATACGACCAAAAAGCTGAGGGCCCGGTAGACCCAAGTGGACCAATCGGAGGTAACGAGCCCCGGCACGACGGCCAAAAGCACCGCCACCGCGACCACGGCCGGAGTGTACCAACGGGCGAACTTCGTGATAAAGTTTTCCGCCTTGGATTTCTGTTCGGACGCGTTCTCGACCAGGTCGAGGATCTTCGCGACGGTGGAATCGTAGAACGCGCGGGTCGTACGCACCTCGATCCGAGCGGTAAGGTTTACGCTGCCGCTTACGACCTCGCTCCCTTCCGCCGCTTCGCGCGGGAGAGATTCGCCCGTCAGGGCGCGCGTATCCAGCGAAGTGGCGCCGCGCACCACTTCTCCGTCCAGCGGGATCTTTTCGCCCGGATTGACGACGATCGTTTCGCCGACCTGCACTTCTTCGGGGGCGACCCTCACCGCCCTGTCGCCGCGGACGACGTTCGCGTAATCGGGGCGGATATCCATGAGTACGGAAATCGATTTGCGCGATTTGCCCGTAGCGTAATCCTGAAAAAACTCCCCGACCTGGTAAAACAGGAGCACGGCGCAGGCTTCGTCGAACCCCTCGATGGGCTGACCGGTCGCCCCGCGGTAGATCGCCAGAGCAAACGCGCCGAGCGTCGCGACGCACATCAGAAAGTTTTCGTCGAATACCTGCCCGCGGGAAATATTGCGGACGGCCCGCCACAGCACGTCGCAGCCGATAAGCAGATACACGGCGAGATAGAGCGCAAAGGGAAACACCCACGCCGCCGGGCCCTCAAATACGTCTCCGAGCACGACGGCCTTATCGACGGCGAACAGAACTGCAAACAATACCAGCGCGGCAACGATGCGTGCCAGGCGCTTTTTTTCCCTGACGGAAAGACCGGATGCCTTCATAGCGGTCCCCTTCAGCGAACGATCCTGCAGTCCGGCTCGACCCTGCGGCACACCTTTACGACGCGCTCCATGATCTCTTCGAAGCGGCTCTCGTCCGCCTCGATGGCCAGCCTCTGCGCCATAAAACTGACATTCGCCGACGTTACTCCGTCGATCTTTGCAATGGCCCGCTCCATTTTCGCCGCGCAGTTCGCGCAGTCCAAATCTTCCAGCTGATAGACTCTTTTCATGCGAATCCTCCGATTCTCTGCACTATGCAGATCTGCTTTTGAATACTTATTTGTTTGAACAATTATTCAATTAAATACCGAAAAATCGGCGGCCGCCGCCCGAACGCTACTCCCGTTCGTTGATGTGCGTAAGGCCGCATTCCATGATTTGCGTAACGTGGTCGTCGTCCAGCGAATACTTGACTTCCTTGCCCTGCTTTTCACCCTTGACGAGCTTTGCGCCGCGCAGGATGCGCAATTGATGCGAGACGGCTGAAACGCTCATATTGAGAATTTCGGCGATCTCCCCCACATACAGGTCGCTGACGCGCAGGCAGCCGAGGATCTTCGTGCGCGTCGAATCGCCGAACACTTTAAAAACTTCGGCCAAATCGTAGATCACGTCGTCGTCCGGGAGCTGTGCTTTGACCGTTTCGACGATATTCTTCTCCCTGCCGCGCTCTTCCATTGCTCCCCTCCGCCTGCAAATAATTGAACAATTCTTCAAATGTTCAATGACAGTATACGCCGCGCGGCGGAATTTGTCAACCGTTTGGGCTCTCTTTTTTTGAAAAATCGGAAAATTGCGGCATTTGCGCCGAAAAAGAAGACTCGAACGTCTTGCCGTTCAGATAGGAAAGCGGGCCCGAGAAGCGAAACGACAGGCGCTTTGCGACCAAAATATGGCGCTTGACGCGGTATTTTCGGTTGAGCGGTTCGCAGCCGTATTTTTCGTCTCCCGCCAGCGGATGACCGATATAAGCCATATGGGCGCGGATCTGGTGCGTTTTTCCGCCGTGGATGCGGATCTCCGCCAGCGAATATTCGCCGCAGGCGGTCTTTACGCGGTAATCGGTGGCGATCTTGTCCGCACCCGCGCGCGGAGCCCCGTATACGCGTACGCGCGCGGCGCGCTCGTCCTTTACGAGATACGCGGTGAGCGAACCGCTTTCTTTTTCGAAGGGAAAGAAGCAGACCGCCTCGTATATCTTTTCGGCACGGCGTTCGCGGAAAGCCGCGAGCAGTTCTCTTTCCGCCGCGGCGTTCAGGGCGAAAACGATCAGCCCCGCGGTGTTGCGGTCCAAACGGTGGATAAAACGGGCGCCCCGTTCCTTTGCAAGGGAGGCGGCAAGCGCCTCGGAATTCACGCCCGCGAATTTATCCGCGACGAGAATATTTTCGTCTTCGTAAACGATCGAATAGAAGGGGCGGGATTCCTCTTTGGCCGTCGTGTAATAACAGACCTCGTCTCCCGGCGAAAGGTCGATGTTTTTACCCGTCTTTTCTCCGTTGACGCGGATGTCGCGGTCGCGAAGAAGGCGCGAAAAGGCGAACGAACCCTGCGGGTACGCCGAATCGGTGAAATCTTTGAGGCTTTGCGCCGTTTGTGCGACGAATTTTTGCATGGCGTTTGCACCGTAAAACGAGAAGGTATGCGCCGCCTGCGAGGAACAGGCCCGCGGAGAGAAAGACGGCGAGGAGCGCGCCGAACGAGAGCAGCGCGTACACCGCGTAAGAGAACAGGAATGCCGCGCCCGTCTGCCCGGCGGCATAAAACAGGGCGCGCCGCCACCCCACTTCGCGCGCCGTGGCGGCGATGGCGGAAACACAGGGGGAGCAGGTCATGATGAATACGAGAAACGCGACGGCGGAGGGCGCGCTCATGGCGGCGGAGAGATCGCTGCCGTAAAACATTGCCAGCATGCCCGCAACGCTCTCTTTGGCGATCAGCCCGGATACGGCGGAGAGCGCAACCTGCCACTGCGTGATGCCCATGGGGTAAAACAGGTATTTCAGGCCGCGGCACAGGACCGCCATCATGCTCGCTTCCGCACCCGTTCCGACAAAGCGGAAAGAGAAGGAAAAGGAGAGCAGGACCCACATGAGGATCAGAAACGCCGCGACCACCGTTACGATCTTTATTATAAACTGTTTCAGGGAAAATAGCAACGATTTGCAGACGAGACGAAAGGACGGCATTTGCGGACGGGCGATCTCCATGACAAATTCTTCGCCGCCCGGGCAGAGCTTTTTGAGGGCGAAAGCAGCGGCGAACGAAACGAGCACGCCGGCAAAATAGACCGCGCAGAGGGCGAGAAACCGATGCGCAAAAAAACAGGAGACGACGGCGAGATATACGGGCATCTTCGCGCTGCAGGAGACGTATGCCAGAATCAGAATGACGCGCTTTTGCAGCTGCTTGTTTTCCAGCCCGCGCGTGGTAAGTATCGCCGCGGCGCTGCAGCCGAACCCCATCAGGATGGAAAACGCCGCGCGCCCCGTGAGGCCGGCGCGGCGGAAAATGCCGTCCGTCATAAAGGCGAAAGCGGACAGGAACCCGCGCTCCGCCCAGAGAAAAGG
>CALVXE010000107.1 GCA_944368795.1 uncultured Clostridia bacterium
CTTCGCCTCCGCGACGGGCAGTTCCCGCCGTGAACCTGCTGTTGCGCCACATCAAAAACAGCGTGCGGCGCTCGCCCGCGCAGTCGCTCGTCCTTCTCCTTACCGTGCTCCTTTCCGCCGTCATCTTTTCCTTTGTGTTCGAAATGTTCTATTCGGTGCGCGAAGAGCGCGCCTTTTACGACCGCGGCAGTTACGGCAGCGCGGATATCGCCGTAACGGCAGGGGAAGGCGAAACCAGATTTCTCACCGAATCGGCGCTCGGCCAAACCGCCTCCCGCTTTGCCGCCGTCGGCGGGTATTTCGTCCTGCCGTCGTACGACGAAGAGGGCGCCGTGCTCGGCGCGGCGGCCGACCTCTATACAATCGGGGGCATCTTCGACTTTTATTTCACGCAGTACGCGCAGGTCGACAGCGTTACCGTACAGTCCGCCGCGTTCGTCAGCGAAGATTTCGCGTCCTCGCGCGGGCTTTCGCTCGGCAGTACGTTTTCGCTGCGCCTCCTCGGCGTCGAAAAGGAATACGTCGTCCGCGGCGTCAACCGCTATCCGCTCTGCGGAAAGTTCGATGTTCTGGTGCACGCCGAGGGCGCGTTGGGCGCGCTCGCGTCCGTCTCGCCCGCCTTTGCCGCCTTCGACGCGCAGAATCTTCCCTACAACAGCCTCTTTCTCCGCCTGAGCGAAGGGGAAGACGTCGCCGCCGCCGTCGAAGAACTCCGCGCTCTCCCGTCTTTGCAGGGATACGCGGTCGAATCCTGCGCCGTATCGGAAACGCGCGAACGTTTCAACGATATGCTCATGGATATCTTCCTGACGGCAGTATTGGTCTTCGCGTCCGTCATCGCATGCGTGCTGGTCTTCTTTTCCCTCAACATCATCGCTTCCCGCCGCGCGGCCGAAACGCGCTCTTTCGCCCTGGCGGGCACGCCGCCGGGCAAACTCTTTGCTTCCTTCTGCATAGAAACGGCGGTATACGTCGTGTGCGGCACTCTGCTTGGGTTCGCGGTATCGTCCGCCGTTCTCCGCGCCGTCGGCGGCTGGGTCTTTACCTATGCGGCGCCCCGCCTCACGTGGAAGGGCGCACTCATCTGCGCGGCGGCGGAACTGGCGACGGGCGCGGCCGCCGTTCTCTCCTATCGTCTGGCGTCGGCGCGCAAACTCCGCCCCGAGCGTGCGGATCGTCGCCCGCTTATAACCGCGGCGGCAGCCGCAGCGCTCGCCGCCGCGGCCGTCTGCGCGTTCGCGCTGCCCGTCCGCCTGCGGTATTGCGCCTCGATTTTGGGCCTCGTCGCGTTTTTAAGCCTGCTCTTGTTCGGCGTGCCCCTCCTCGTCGGTAAATGCGCCCGCCTCCTTTCAAGGCTCGGCGAACGCGGCGGCTCGCGCGGCGGCGTGCTCTTCTCGTACGCGGCGAAAAACGTCTCCCGCGTCCCGGAACTTCTCAACGTCTGCCGCATTTTGAGCATTCTGCTTTCGGTTGTGGCCGTGCTCCTGGCCTGTTTCGGTTACAGTCAGAAGCAGATCGATCTGTCTCTGAATTTTTTCCGCTGCGACTATGTGGTGATGCAGGCGGACGAATCCGCCGCCGCGCGCATCGCGGCGGAACAGGGCACGCAGGCGTGCGCGGAAGCGTACCTGGGGCAGGCGATGTTTTCGGACGGGAAGAGCATGCTCGCGCTCTCCCTGCAAGACGTGTCTTTTGTCTCCGAAGCGCCTCCCCGTCCCGAAGGCGACGGCATCGTCCTCCCGCGGGAAGTGGCGGCCCCGTACGGTTTCGCGTTGGGCGATCCCGTTCCGCTGGAAATCGCGGGCGTGCGCTGTGAGTTCGTCCTGTCCGGTTACAGCGGCGGGCCCGACTATATAGCTTTCATCAACGCCGAAAATTTCGGGCTTGCCGAAAATATTCTTCTCGTGCGCGCCGAGCCGGATGCGGGGCAGGATTACCTCGCCGCGATCACCGAGCAGGTCGCGCTTTCCGGCGCGCTCGTGCAGAGCGGTTCGTCCCTCCTTCGCTCCCAATACCTCTTTGCCGAACTTTTCCTGCGCGTCATGGGCCTGTTCACCTTCGGCACCGTCGCGATCACGGCGCTCGGCGCTTTCAACCTCGTCGGGGTCAGCTACGCCCGCCGCCGGAAAGAGATGAACAGTTTCCGCCTCGCGGGCATGACGGGCAAAGACGTCGCGCGCATGGTCGCGTGCGAGGCGGCGGTCCTCTGCGCATTCGTGCTCGCGCTCGCCGCGGCGGGCGGTGCCCTTCTGTGCGTTCTTCTCGATTGCGGCATGCGCTCCTTCGGCTACCGCCTGTTCTGAAATTTTTTTGCGCCGCCCAACTCCTTTACTTTTGCGGCGCAAAATGGTAAAGTATCTGTATGATAGAATTTTACGGAGAAGTCTCCGATTACACCAAACGCCGCGCCGATAAACTGAAAAAGAGGCATTTTGCCCTATGGCTGGGCGCGCTTGCCCTGCTCTCGTGCGCCGTTACGGCCGTCTCCGCCGCAACGAGCGGAAGGTTTGTCGTGTTTTTGATCTGCACGCTCGTATTGGCTGCGCTTGCGGCCTGCCTGTACTTTCTCCCGATGAGCAAAAAGCCGTTCAAAGACGTATGGAAATTCCGCGTCGTCGTCGAGAACGGCGTACTCACCTTCACGCAGTACCTTCCCGGCAAAACGGTGGAAAAAATAAAAAAGCTGGACCGCGTCAAGCGCGTTATCAAGACGGACTACTGCTACTATGTGGTCTTCAACGATATCTCCAACGCAGTCGTCTGCGAGCGCTGCCTGCTGAAAAAGGGCACGTTCGCCGCGTTCGAAGCGCTTTTCCCGCCGGAAAAGATGCGCGAAAAGAATATTCCTTAAAACGTATAAGCGACAGGCGAAGGGGCATGCAAAATTTTCGGTTGCGTGCCCCTTCATGCGTTTCGGTTCAACCGCCCGTTGCGCCGCGTCTCAACCGTCCGTTGCGTTGCGACTCAACGAAAAGTAGAGCGTTTTCTACCGTTGGTTTATAGAAAAACGAAAGAATCTGTCCGCAGTTGTGCTATAATTTAAGAAAATATTGTAAGAGAGGATATCAAAATGTCTTTGGGCAAAAGGTTAGCCTATTTCCGCAAGAGGGAGGGCCTCACGCAGTCGCAGCTCGGCGAATACCTGTCCGTCAGCCCGCAGGCCGTCTCCAAATGGGAAAACGATTTTGCCGAACCCGATCTTCGAACGCTCAAACAGCTCGCGGCCGTGTATCATATCACCGTCGACGAATTGCTCGCGGACGAAGAATCCGCGCAGGAAACCGCGGCCGCTTCGCCCGCGGAACGCGGCCTAGCCGCGCCCGTTCCGCTGCAGGAAGATAACAAAGCCGCGCTTTCCCTTCCGCAGGAGAATGACAAAAAACTGGTCGGCTACTGCGTGCGCTGCGGCTGCGCCGTCTATCGGGGCAGCGAAGTGCGCACATCGCAGGGTATTCTCTGCAATATGTGCAACGCCGAACGAAAGCGCGCCGCCGCGGCGCGCAGGTATGCTTCGTCGGCCGCATACAGGCCGTCCGTTCCTGCGCGCAAAGAGCGGCAATACAACGACATGCCGAGTTTCGGGTGGGCGCTGCTTTCGTTTTTGATCCCGATCGTCGGCATCATTCTGTTTGCCGTTTTTTGCGGCAACTATCCGCTCCGCGCAAAGTCCTGCCTGAAAGGCTTTATCGTCGGCATAATCGTTGAGATCCTCCTGCCGATAATGATCGTCGGCTGTGCTTATTGGCTGTTTTTTGCTGCAGTTTGAAAAAGCGGGGCTCCGCAATGCGGGGCCCCGCTTTTATGCGGTTTTTAATTTTCCAAAAGTCTCCCGTCCGTGGCTACGGTATACACCTGCCAGGGCAAAAATTTTCCGCTCGCCTGCAATGCGCGCTTTACCGCGTTTTCGATCCCGCCGCAGCAGGGCACTTCCATGCGCACTGCGGTAACGCTCTTTATATCGTTTTCGCGGATGATCGCGGTCAGCTTTTCGGCATAGTCCCCTTCGTCCAGTTTGGGGCAGCCGATCAGAGTTACGCGGTTGCGGATAAACCGCGCGTGGAAATTTCCGTACGCGTACGCCGTGCAGTCCGCCGCGATGAGAAGGTTGGCTTTGTCGAAACAGGGCGCCTTGACGGGCACCAGCTTGATCTGCACCGGCCATTGCGAAAGTTCGCTTTCCGCTTCCGCCGCGCCCGCGCGCACGGTCTGTGCCCGTTCAATGCGTTTGGACTGCGTGCCGGGGCAGCCGCAGGGCAGAGGCTTCGCCTTTGCCGCCTTCGCCGCGCGCACGGCGGCTTCGTCGTAGGCGGGCGCTTCGCGCTCCTCGAACGATATCGCTCCCGTCGGGCAGGCGGGCAGGCAGTCTCCCAGCCCGTCGCAGTAGTCCTCGCGCAAAAGTTTCGCCTTCCCGTTCTCCATGCCGATTGCGCCTTCGTGGCACGCCGCCGCGCACAGTCCGCAGCCGTTGCACTTCTCTTCGTCTATTTTTATGATTTTTCTTTTCATCTTAAGCCTCCGTTTCTTGCTTTTTACGGCAGGATTATAGTATAATGACGGCAAAAAATCCGTTGTAATTACAACGGAACGGAGAAATTCATGAAAAATTTGCAGGCGCTCGCGCAGCTTCCGCTGTTCGGCGGCGCAACCATGCAGGAACTTGCGGCCCTTTCCCCGCGCGAGAGGGAATACGTCCGCGGCGAAAGGATACTTTCGGCATTCCGCAAGAACGTCTACCGCAACTTCATTCAGACCAACATACCCGCCGACGA
>CALVXE010000108.1 GCA_944368795.1 uncultured Clostridia bacterium
GCTCGTGTACGCCGCCGCCGATCGGGCTTTCGCCGGGAACAACGCCGTGATCGCCGGGATCATGCTCACCGTGATCGTCTTTTTCTCGCTCGCGTGCATCGTGATCGACGGCATCCGCCGCAAAATCACGGTCAACCGCCCGGTAGAAAAGATTTTAGACGCCACGGATCGGATCGCCGCAGGTGATTTTTCCGTCCGCCTGAACACCCTGCACCCTTACGGGCGGTACAACGAATTCGATTCCATCATCGACAACCTGAACCGTATGGCGGCGGAACTTTCCAAAGCGGAGATCTTGCGCAACGACTTCATTTCCAACGTCTCGCACGAATTGAAGACGCCGCTCGCGATCATACAAAATTATTCCATGGCAATGCGCGGCGATTCGCTCGATCAGAACACGCGCGACCGTTACGCCCGCGTGCTCTGCGACACTTCGAACAGGCTTTCCTCCCTGATCACGAACATCCTGAAGCTGAACAAACTGGAAAATCAAGAGATCAAAACGGAACGGGTCCGTATCCGCCTCGACGAAATGCTCGCACAGGCCGTTTTGCAGCAGGAGGACCGCATCGAAGCCAAACAATTGGAAGTCGACTGCGATTTCGACGAAACAGCCGTCGTTTCCGACCCGAATTATTTAGAGATCGTCTGGAACAACCTTATTTCCAACGCCGTAAAATTTACCGAGCCGGGCGGCAAGATCAGAATTTCTCTCAAACGCGAAAACGGAGAGGCCGTCGTACGGGTATCCGATACCGGATGCGGCATTCCCAAAGAGATCGGAGAACGGATTTTCGATAAATTTTATCAGGGAGACACATCGCACAAGCAGGAGGGCAACGGCCTCGGTCTCGCCCTTGTAAAGAAGGTCATCGACGTCCTCGGCGGAGAATTATCGGTGGAGAGCGAAGTCGGGAAAGGGAGCACTTTCACCGTAAAATTGCGGGGAAACGCGGAATGAAGAGAGGCATTCTTCCCTTTTTAAAAACCCCGCCCATTCCCTTTCTGTGCTTCGCGTGGTCCGCGACCGCCCTGTCGATCGCCGCGACGTTTATTCTGATCGGGATCAAGTATACCGCTTGGCCCGTTTACTGCGTTTACGGCATCACGGTGATCTTCTTTGCCTATACCGTCTATACGCTCGTGCGCTGTCTGCGCCCGCTCAAAGAAAAAATCGCCGAAAAAGCAAAAAAACATCCGTTTGCGAACAATCTGCTCACGAGTTACGGATTCCGTACCGTCGCCTTTTCCGTCGTATCGTTTGCCGTCAACGTCGGCTTCGCCCTGTTCAACGGAGTTCTCGCGATCCTCTCCCTCTCCGTCTGGTACGGGATCCTCGCCTGCTATTATCTCTTTTTAAGCGCTCTGCGCGGAGGGATCCTGGCCGGCAGCTATCAGGCAAAAAAGCGCGCGAAAGGCGACGAGGCAGCCTTCGCGGTGTACAAACTTAAAATTTACCGCCTGTGCGGCATCGCCCTGTTCATACTCGAATTGGCGCTCGCCGCGGCCGTTTCGCTGATGATCCTTTCCGATCGGCCCGCCGCTTACACCGAGATCATGGCGATCACCTGCGCGGCCTATACCTTTTATAAGATCATATTTGCGGTTATCAACGTATGCAAAGTGCGGCGCCTGCAAGATGCCATGCTGCAATGTTTCCGCAATATCAACCTTACCGACGCGGCGGTATCGCTGCTCTCCCTGCAGATTACGCTCGTGTCGGTATTTTCCGACGGAACCGACTCTTTCATGAAGTCATTGAACGCCGTAACCGGCTTTGCCGTGTGCGCCCTGACCATCGTCATGGGCGTTTTGATGATCGTCCGCGCGACGCGGCAGCTGAAAAATCAAACGAAAACCGAAAAGGAATCAGAACATGGATAAGTTTCAGTACACCTATTCCGCCCCCACCGAGGACGAACGCAAAGAGATCGAGAGCATCCGCAGGCAATACGCTTCTTCCGAACAGGGGGAAGAAAAACTGGCCCGTCTGCGGAAATTGAACGCGCGCGTCAAAAATACGGCGATGTGCGCCGCGCTCTCGCTGGGGATCGTCGGGCTCCTGTTGTTCGGAGCCGGAATGAGCCTGACGCTCGCATACGGAAATTACCTCGTCGGCATCCTCCTTTCCGTCTTCGGCATCTTGCCGATGATCGCGGCAAACCCCGTATACAATGCCGTTTTAAAGCGCAACAAAAAGAAATACGGCGAAGAGATCCTTCGCTTATCGAAGGAACTGCTGCATGAGCGCAAATGAGGAGGCGGATATCCGCAATTTCGATCTGCGGAGTTTTTACCAGCAGTTCGAATGCGCCGTGTATACGAACGATCCCGCTTTCATGTCCGACGTACTGCAAGATTTTGAAAAGACCTTCGAATACAGCGAACTTGTCGGCAAAAGCAACCGCGAGCGCCGCAGCGTCTTCAACCGCGCGTTTTCCGGAATATTACAGCTGTTCGCACCTTTTATGTAAAGTAATAAAGACAGGGAATCCCCTCGCCCGCAACGCGGCGAGGGGATTTTCATTTTATTCCGCAGTTTTTCGGCATGCAAAAGCGAAAGCCCCGTCCCGCAACATTTTTTTAACAAAAGAGTTACCGAACGCTTACAAAAGATTATACTTTCGGAAATATTCCCGCCGTATAATACAGGCACAAAATCAAAAAAGGAGCAAACAATCATGGATCAAAACAAAAATCGGCAGCTTGCGGAAAATATCCGCAGACAATACGAACCCAAAAGCGAACAGGCCGCAAAACTCGAAAGGCTGGAGGCCTTGGATAAAAAGGTACGCCTCCCCGCAACGATCTTTTCCTGCATATTCGGCTGCGCGGGCGCCCTGGTGCTCGGCGTCGGAATGTGCCTCGCCATGAAGATCATCGCCGATCTTCTTCCCCTCGGTATCGTGGTAGGGATCGTCGGCATCGCGATGGTCAGCGTAAACTATTTCATTTACAAAGCGATTTTAAAAGCCCGGAAAAGCAAATATTCGGCCGAGATCCTCCATCTTACCGACGAACTGCTGAATCGGTAACGCATATACGGCAATCTCCGCAACGAATACAAGCAGCCCGCAAACGCGGAAAAACGGCGGCGCATATGCGGGAAAAAATTTTGCACCGCCTCACCGCCGCAGGTGAAAACCTTCCGTGCAGGCGAAACGTCTGCCGACCATAAAAAATCAGGAGGAAACGAAAATGAAAATCGAAAATCCCAAAATCACTCTCGCGGACGAGGCGAGGAACGGCGTACGGGAAGAAGTGCGCAGCGGCTTTTTAGACTGGCTGTTTGAGTTCAACGTAACGGGCGACGACGGCGAACTGTATGCGCTCGGCGGCTCTATCCTCTCCATGGCTCTCGAAAAAATGGATCTCGTTACCATGAACCTCGCCAAGGGCAAAGGCCGCGTCCGCCAACTCAAAAATTCTGTTTACAAACTGGCGGAATATCCAGGCGCGCTCATGCAGAAGTTCTACCGCAATCCGCAGGGAACGCTCAAAATCGAAAAGCGCGAACACAGCGTACTGGTAACCTGCGGCAAGGAATACTGCGTCGAATGTTTCGACGACGGCGCATGGCACTTCCTTTTGGATACGCAGGACGGCGAATACAAGGCAGACCTGTGGCACCGCGCCCACGGCTATCCGCTGTGGTACGGCAGGGAAAAGCCTTCCTGTCTCACGCAGCACTCCATCACCTACGGTTACAATACGGCGGGCGACGTGGAGGGCGAATTTACCTACAAGGGCAAGGCCGTGAAAGTCAAAGGTACGGGACAGCGCGAACGGTACGTCGCCGTAGACAGCTCGGCGGCAGAACTCGGCGGCTGGGAAGACTGGGGCTGCATCACGTTCAACGAAATCCATTCTTCCATGTACGATATGCGCCTCGGCATGAAGGACTTTGCCGTCTACGACTTGCAGACGGGCGCGTACTATCCCGAAGGCAGGATGGAGATCGAGCACGAGGATTGGGCGTATATGCGCGAGCTGGACGGCTTTATCCCCACCGTGTACAATATCCGCATCGAGGTGGAGGACGACGTATATGAGGTGCGCGCAAAGGTCGCCAATGCACGGACGTGGGGCGTAACCTATAAGGTTCCCGATAACCCCGTCGCTTCCCTCATTTTCGATACCGTCGAGGGCAAATTCACCTATAAGGACGGCACGGTAAAGGTACTCACCGGCGGGCGCGGTTCCATGTCGGTACGGCAGTGGCACGCATACCCGAATATCCTGCCGCGCGAGCTTTTTTCCGACGAGGAAAAGAGCGGCGAAAAATTCGACACTTTATAAAAAATAAATCAGGAGGAACAAAACAATAGCAGAATTTCATCCTTTCAAGGACATGAAGGAAAGCGCAAAGGCTCAGCATGAAGTAGATAAGGCAAACTTCGAGGCGGTAAAGGCCGAATCCAAAGCGAATTGGGAAGAAGCAAAGCTTTCGCCCAAACAGAGGCAGGCGCTGATGCGGCAGGAACGCGAAGAGCAAAAAGCAAAGGCAGAGGCGCGGACGGCGGCGGCACAGGAGCGCATCGAAAAAATACGCTCGGCCAAGCGCTGATTTGTCCCTTTCCGAAATTGAACTCTTCTGTTCC
>CALVXE010000109.1 GCA_944368795.1 uncultured Clostridia bacterium
TAGTCGCGCGGCTGCCCGCGCGCTCTAATATTGTAGAATAATCGCACGCAAAAGTCAATAAAACGCCGCACTTATTGTTCCATCGGCGGCTTTTCTTTTCTGCCTTTATTCGTATTCGCCGTAATCCCGCTTTCCGTACGACGGTTCATCCTGCGTCATACAGTATGTATCGTGTTTTTTGTTCGGCCTTCCCTCCGGCTTCGCGTTTTTCAAATCGACGAGCACGACGTCCGCGCCGATTTTTACGATGCTCTTGATGGATATAAAGAGATCGTTGTTTTTAAAAAAACGTATCCCCTTCTTTCCGGGCACGACGATGCCGAACACCCTCCCTTCCGGGAAAGAAAATACGATGTCGCACGTCCTGCCCAAATTTCTCCCGTCCGTAACGTTCACCACAAATTTGCATTTGAGTTCCCTGTAAGAAGTTTCCATACGGCCTCCTTCGGCACACGGGCACGGCGGCAAAATCCGCCCTTACGCCCTCCGCGCAAATAAACGTCCGCTATTATTGTATGCACGGCGGCAAAAAATCGTTCCGATTTAAAAAATTCTTTTTTGGCCGCGCCCGTCCCTCCGCGCCCGAATGCACGGCAACAAAAAAAGGGGCCCGCCTCTGCGAGCTCCTTTCCCCTCAGAATTCGTAAGCAATGTTCCCGCGTATCGCGTTGATCGCGTTCTTCTCCAGCCGCGATACCTGCGCCTGCGAAATCCCGACTTCGTCGGAAATTTCCGTCTGCGTCTTTCCCTCGTAATATCGCAGGAATAAGATCTTGCGCTCCCGCTCCCCCAAATGAGCCATCGCGTCCGACAGCGCCGCATGCTCCGTCCAGACCTCGTCGTTGTTCTTCTCGTCGTAGATCTGGTCCATCAGCATCAGCGCGTCGCCCGATTTGTTATAGACGGGTTCGAACAGAGACACGGGGTCGGAGATCGCATCGAGCGCATAGACGACCTCTTTTTCGCGCACTTTCATCGCTTCGGCGATCTTTTCGATGGTCGCCTCCTTGTCCTCCGCCTCCAACTGTTCGCGCGTTTTCAATACCCGATACGCCGTATCGCGAATGCTTCTGGATACGCGCAGCGAATTTCCGTCGCGCAGATATCGCTTGATTTCGCCGAGGATCATCGGTACGGCATACGTCGAAAACCGTACGCCGACGCTGATGTCGAAATTGTCGATCGCCTTCAAAAGCCCGATGCAGCCGGCCTGGAACACGTCGTCCGCGTTCGCGTTCTTTGCCCAAAATCTCTTCACGAGCGAGAGGACCAGGCGCATGTTCCCCACGATAAAGCGCTCGCGCGCCTCGCGGTCCCCCTCTTTCAGCCTGCGCATCAGCTCATCGCTTTCCTTTGCGGTCAAAAGGGGAAGCCCCGCGGTATCCACCCCGCATATTTCTACTTTTTGCAGCATATTGCACCTCCGGAATCTATGTACCCGTACGGCGTGCAGTATGCGCATCTCTCAAAATATTATGCGGCCGGAACAGTTTTTAAAGAGACGTTCCGCTCGTTTCTGTTTGGAAAAGCTTTATACCAGCTTGCTCATTTCGTTTTTCAGCTTTGCGATGATCTTTTTTTCCAACCGCGATATGTACGACTGCGAAATCCCCAAAAGATCTGCAACGTCCTTCTGCGTCATCTCATCCCCGCCGTTCAGCCCGAACCGCAGGTTCATGATCTTGCGGTCGCGCTCCGGCAGTTTTGCCAACGCTCCGCGCAAAAGTTCTTTCTCCACGCCCGTCTCGATATCCTTGTAAACCGTATCGCTGTCCGTCCCGAGGATATCGGAAAGCAAAAGCTCGTTCCCCTCCCAATCGGTATTCAGGGGCTCGTCGAACGAAACCTCGCTCTTTAATCGCACCAGCCTGCGCAGATACATCAATATCTCGTTTTCGATACAGCGCGAAGCGTACGTCGCGAGCTTGATATTCTTGTCCGGCTTAAACGAATTTACCGCCTTGATCAGGCCGATCGTCCCCACCGATACGAGATCGTCCGCATCCGCTCCCGTATTGTCGAATTTGCGGGCAATATAGACGACCAGCCGCAGGTTGTGTTCGATCAGCGCCGATTTCACCTCTTCGTCCCCGGAAGAAAGCTTGCCCAACAGGTCCGATTCCTCTTCCGCCGAATACGGCAGAGGCAAAGCCTCGCTCCCGCAAATATAATCGAGCACATTCTCTCTCATATTCATCTTCCGTATCAGCTGCCTCAGCGATGCCCGGATCCTATTCAGCATCTTTTTCACCTCCCGAATCTGAAAAATCCTCCTCTTTCGTAAATGCCGCGGGCAGGATCAGAGAATACTCACCCGAAAAGGGATGCGGGCTGATCGCCACCGTTACGTCCTTTATTATATTCGCGCGCCGCCCGCAATATATCTCCAGCGCTTCGATTTTAAACGCCGTCATAAAAGATTTTCCGCCGACGGTATGTACCTCGATTTTTTCGCAGGGCGTGCTTTCCGCAAAAAGGCCGTCCGCCAACAGCGCCAGTGCCGCGGCACGTTCCGCCACGACGACGGGCTTCCCTCTGCCGTCCGTAAGCCGATTGCCCGTATCGGCAAATGCACGCGCCGCAACTTTCTTTCCCCGCAAAATCAGCCGGCATTCGAATATCAGCCCCGCCAGCTTTTTCCGTTCCCGTATCCGCTTTGCCAGCCGCCCCGCCCCGAAAGCGAAAGCCACGCACGCGAGGACCAGTACGCCCGAAGGCAGGCCGTGCACGGTGTATACCAGGGCGCCTTCCCCTCCCTGCAAATCGCCTCGCGCAAAGAGAGCCGTTAAAATGCCGGCAAAAGCAAACATATATCCCGCAAAGGCGAGCGAACAGAGGGCATACGTGCGTTTGCGCTTGAACTTCGCCGCAGGCAGCGGCAGCACCGCCAAAACGCCGTATTTTACGACAAAATCGACGGCGGGCGGCACCGTAAAATACAGGCAGAACACCGCATAACCCGTTCCCAGCGCCGCCCCGAACAGGGCGACCAGGCAAATGCGCCACCGTTTCGCTTCCCCCTTTACCGTCTTTACGGCACAGTACAGCAAAGCCGCGTCCGCACAGAAATTGTCGAGGATAAGCAAATCGATATAGACGATCATGCCGTGCCTCCTTCCTGCCGAGTGCAACCATTATACGCCCCTTTGTAAGCGGTTTTTTAGAAAAACCTGCCGCCTCCCGTCGAATTTGGACGAGAATCTCCCCGCGCGGCAGGCCGCATCGGCTCCTCACGGACATCGGACGGCCGCCCCATAGCGAACACAGGGAAAGGTTTTCAGCAACTCACGAATAGCGACAGCCGTTCTTTCCGTATACAAGACAGGCTGCATTGTTCCCTGCAAAAAGAAGGTTGCTAACCCGCCGAAACGCCGTCTCTTAAACTTGTTCCGCCCGCAAATTCCGCATTTAAGACAGCCCTAGGTCCACATAAATTTTTTAATCTGCTCCTTTCTTGGATCCCCTCTCCGAATTTTTATCCCCTTCGCAAGCACGATACTGCCCAAAGTATTCCCGTCGAGGCGGTTACCTATAAACGCCGATAAGCAAAACGGAAGGTACACAGCCCTTCCGCATCAACGAAAATAAATAGTCAAAACGAAACCCACCGCGCGAAAAATTATAACAAGCAGATCTCAGGGAGGGTGCTTTGCCGCCATCCACACAGGTTTTATGCGTTTTTTCTCTCCGCTGTATTTGGCCGTATAATCCGCCAGACGAATAAACATCCACCGGCAAAGCCGGAGGTATTTCATTTTCGGGCTGTTCGCCCCAATACTGCCGGCAACGCGCAACCCTCGCTTATAACGACCCGGCAGTCATGCGATTATTGCTTGCTGCCCGCAAACGAGCCATTCCTGTGCTTAACTTTCTTTGCCTATGGCTTCGCTCACCCCCTCTATTGTTGTCCCTTATTTTTGCTTCTCTGTTTACTTTTCTGTTATCCTTGCTTTTTCTTCATTTTTGCCTTCTCTTCTGCTCTTTTTTTGTTCATCGGCAAAGCCTTTCTTGAGCCCGCGGACTATCCGCGGCTTTTCTTTATACAAAAAATCCCTCCGCAAAATGCGGAGGGGGCCGATTTATTATTGAAATTTCATCTTTACTGCTTGCGGTCGTCGCGCTTCTGTTTCAATTCTTCTTTGTGCGCTTTTTCCGCTTCTGCGGCAGCCTTATCTTTCGGTTTGATCAACAGCAGAACGACGATGCCGATCAGGCACAGAACGCCGACGCCGAGGAATACAACGGAAAGGATGTTATCCTGCAGCCAATAGGTAGGACCGGTTACGACGTCCGCCTCGGAAGTTACGTTGATCACTTTCGAAGATGTTACGACGGGCATATTGTCGGAAGCGACTTTGACTTCTACTTTATAGAATCCCATCTCCTGCGGGATAAAGCTGAGCGAGCTGGAAGGATTCCACTCGTAATCGTTATTGTTCGCGTCATCGTCCTCATCGAGCGACTCGTCGTATTCGTTGATTTTGATCCATGTCCCGAGGGAATTGGTCCCGTCCTCGTTCTCCG
>CALVXE010000110.1 GCA_944368795.1 uncultured Clostridia bacterium
GGCCGCTTGCGATGACGAAATAGTCGCAGAGGGTCGTCTTTTCGCGAACGTCGATGATCAGGATATCCTCCGCCTTTTTGGAGGAAAGGTAGGAGCAGATCTCCCGCGTAAGGTTTTCCGATTGCATAAGTGTTTCTCCGTTTTTTATTTTTTCGAGTTCAGCCCCGCTTTGCGAGGCTTTTGTAATGTTCGTAGGCGCGGCAGGTGAGCGGATAGATCTCGCCGCGTTGTTTTTTGAGGTGCTTCAGCTCGAGCTTGAGGCTCTTGTACATGCATGCGTTCAAATCCTCATAAAACAGCCCGCGCAGCTTTTCCACGCCCGGGAAATCCCTGCCCTGTTCGAGCATGTCCGAAAGAAATATGAGCTTTTCGAGCGTGCTCATGTTCGGACGGCCGGAGGTGTGGTAGCGGATCGCGTTGAGCACGTCTTCGTCGCGGACGCCGAACATGTTTTCGGCGAGGTAGGCGCCCGAATACTGGTGCATGACGGGATCGGGAACGCTTTCGGGCGGGACGAAGCCGGAAAGTTCCGCCGCGGAAAGGGGCAGTTTTTTTGCCGCGTCGTGCAAAGCGGACGCCAGGACCGCCGAAGTTTCGGGAACCTTATAACGGGCGGACGCCCCCGCCGCCATCAGCGCCACCCGCAGGGAATGCTTGCGGCGGGCGGGCGTAAGCAGGCGGAGCGCGTCTTTGACGTGCTCGACGCGGTACAGCTCGTTTGCCTCGATGTAATCGATGACGTCCTGCGGGAGATACGGTTTGAGATCCTCGCCGAAGGCGCACAAGACGCGCGCTTTGGTGGAAGAGACGTCTCGGCCGACGTATTCGACCGTTTTGAACGTCTTTTTGAATTTTGCGAAAAAGCGGAATTGTTCCGCCCTGAAATTGACGCGGTCGCCCTCGCGGTTGCAGACCAGAAGGTCGGCGCAGGCGAGGATCTTTTCGGGGTCTTTCCAAGTATAAAAATCCTTGAGCATATCCGCCCCCACGAGGAGGTACAGTTCGTCTTCTGGATATTTTTTCCGGAAATATTCGACCGTGCGGCAGGTATAGCTCGTTCCTCCGGCGCTGAGTTCGAAAGAGCTGACCTCGCAGTTTTTGACCGCGGCGAAGGCAAGTTTTGCCATTTGCAGGCGGTCCTGCGGGGAGGCCATCGTCTTTTCGCGCTTGTGCGGCGGGACGGCCGCGGGGACCGCGACGACTTTATCGGCGCCGAATTTTACCGCCGCCCTCACTATATTGATATGTTCCGCGTGCACGGGGTCGAAAGACCCGCCGAAAATCGCTATCTTCATAACCGCCCGTTCCATTTATGGCAATTTCGCGCCGCTTGTATACGCTTTCGCCAAAAATTTCCTTTTTTCTTATCAGTATACCACATCTTTATCCCTCTTGCAAGGTTTGAAAGCGCGAAAAAAAGGGAAAAATTGCGGAAAATATTTTCGCTTGCGAGGTTGAGATCATGAAAAAATTCGACCTGCCGCTTTGGTCGGACACGGCATTTTTGTTTTTTGTTCTGTTCCTGTTTTTATTCTGCCTGTTCCGCTTTTATATCGGTCCGGGCGCGGCACTCGCCGCCGCGGCCTGCACCGCCGCCGCGGCGGCGGTGCTCTTCCATTTTTTCAAGCGCGCGCGCAGAAAAAAGAGGCACGAAGGAGAGCGCGAACGGGAGGAAGCCGGAAAACTTGCCTTTCATATGGCGATGAGCACCGCGCAGGAAAATGCGGCGCTGATCGCCAAATGCCTGAACGCGGAACATGCCGACGACGGAGATGACGGCGAAACGGCGCGCGAGGGCGCCGAAGAAAAAGGCGCGGAGAAGACCGCGCGGAAAGAATACGCGAGCGCGGACGGAGACCGCATACAGACGCGCGACGGATGCGCATATGTGCGCTTCCGCTTCGAAAAAGTAACGGCGGACGAACTATCCCCGATGATACGCGCCGAAGGCGGGCATAAGACAGTGCTGGCGGGCGGATTCACCGATGAGGCGCAAAAACTCGCCGCGGCGTTCGGCCTGACGCTGAAGGGCGCGGAAGAGGTGTACGAACTGGTGAAAGAGAGCGGCAACATGCCCGAAAAAATGATCGAGCCGCCCGTAAAAAAGAGCGGCTTCGTTCAAAAACTCCGCTTCCGCATCCGCAGGGACGCCTGGCGCGGGTACCTGTTTGCGGGCGCGTTTTTACTGCTGTTTTCACTGATCACCGTGTTCCCCGTGTATTACATCGTTGCGGGCAGCGTACTGCTGACGGCCGCCGTATTCATCCGATTTTTCGGAAAAAAAGATGACAAATAAACAATGAGGGCGGCTTTTGAGCCGCCCGTTCTTTTGATTTTGCGCCGCGAACGGCAATTTCGGGTTTGCGACGCCAATTCAGACAAGTTTCCCAGAAACGGAGAGGACCGACGTGCCCGTAACCGTAAAACCGCCGCCGTCCAATGCGATGCACCCCTGCGCCGTTTGTGAAACGCCCAAGCTCGGCAACGTTATGCTTTCGCTTTTTTGCAGGTTTTCCCCTGTTTCCGTATTCCGAAACCAAACGGAAACGGTGATGGAAAAATCGGAAATATCCGCGCGGGAAAGCACATTGACGATGCAGACGTCTTCGCCGAAACTCTGCGTGCAGTGCGCGGAAATTTCGAGATACTCGCCGCAGTTTTCCTCCGTCAGGCGTTGGCCGCCCCCGGAACACCCCGCCGCCAGGACGAGCGTTATTGCAATCAAGAAAAAGCATGTGGCTGTGCCGATCTTTTTCCCGCGCCCGCCGCGGCTGAAATTTTTTGAACCGGTCAAAAATGTTTTCATGGATCTTTTCTCCCGCACGAATTGCTTAAAGGGCGGGAAGCGCCGCAGTGATCGCCGCGATCAAAAAGACACTCCATTCGGCGATCTTACCCGAAACGAGCATAAAACGGCTGGGTTCCGCCTCCGTATGAATGCGCCAGTGATTGACAAACCTGCACATGGAATAGTTGTAATACAGCGACAGGACGGAAATAAAGCAACAGGGAATATAATGCGGCAGCAGAATAAAATTTTCTTTCAGCAGAATGCACACGAACCCGACCGCGAACGCGATCGACATGCATACGACGAGACGGGCATCCTTTTTTTCACCTCTCATAGCGCACACCTCATATATGCTTCAGCCGCCGGATCGGCGCGGCTTTCCGTTTCTTTCGCCCCTTCCTCTTCCCGCTCTCCCGCGGCAATTTCATACGGACACGATGTGTAAATTTGTGAAGAAAACGCATTCTCCTCGGAATGTTTTTCCACGAGATACCAAACCGTTCCGAATACGGAAAGAACGACGCACAAAATACACGCTATATAACCGAATACCCGTTCAAAAGGAGAAAAACCGTCGCAATATCTGCTTTCCCGATAGTCTTTATGGGAAGGGTCGTCGGAATAGCGGACCTTTTTATGCAGGCGCTCGTAATAGGTTTCCGGCTGTTTTTTTGCGGCGGGCGCAGGTTTGGGCGGCGCGGGCGCAAAATGCCCTTCTTCGCCGGGAGACGAAGAATTTTCCGATACAGTTTCCGCGGCGGGGTCTGCATCCGGCAAATCCGCCTCTTCCGCGGAGGATAAAGCCCCCGGCGCTTCTTCCGAACAGCCGCGGAGGATCTCCTCTGTATCCGCGCCGAGAATTTCGGAAAGAGGCAGCAGATACTTCGCTTCGGGAAAGGCACCCGCTTCCCATCGGCGGACATCTTCTTCCGAGGCGCCCAGCTTTTCCGCAAGTTGTTTTTCGCTTAAACCTCTTTCCAAACGCTTAGTCGCGAGATATTCCCCTCTCTTCATATCCTCACCCGAAAATCAAAATTCGATATGCTCGAAGTTTTTGCGCGACGAGCGGCGGTACAGGATGACTTTGCGGCCGATGACCGCCACGCATTCCGCTAAAAGTTTTTCGGCCAGTTCCTGCCCGAAAGACTTTGCGTCCTCTTCCGCATTGGTCAGGACGTTGACTTTGATGAGTTCGCGCGCTTCCAGCGCGTCGGAGAGGGAACGGATCATATTGACGCCGATGCCGCCCTTGCCCAACTGCGCGACGGGCTGCAGATTCGCAGCGATGCTCTTTAAATTGCTTCTCTGTTTGCTTGTTAACATAGATACTCCGAAAATAAAATAGTATGCGTTCCGCTTCGGCCCAACGAAACAAAACGCGAGGGCAGATCCCTCAAATCACGGAAACAGCGCACCCGATTTGCGCGCCCGCGCCTCAGCGGGTGAATGCGCGCGCTTTTTGTAATATGCGTGCCCTTACTTTATCGCGCGCAGAGGGCAGAGCCCTCAAATCACGGAAATTTCTTTTGTCAGCTCAAAAGAAATTTCGTGAACTCAGTCTTTAAACGACGCAATGAAAATTTGAATATAAAATTTCTCGCGCGCGCAAAAATCACACTTTTTGCAA
Source organism: uncultured Clostridia bacterium (assembly GCA_944368795.1). Lineage (GTDB taxonomy): Bacteria > Bacillota > Clostridia > Christensenellales > Borkfalkiaceae > Borkfalkia. The sequence goes on from CALVXE010000110.1 coordinate 4,419, forward strand.
GCGCACCCCATTTGCGCGCCCGCGCCTCAGCGGGTGAATGCGCGCGCTTTTTGTAATATGCGTGCCCTTACTTTATCGCGCGCAGA
>CALVXE010000111.1 GCA_944368795.1 uncultured Clostridia bacterium
TTCTTTTTGACGTTGAGAATGGCGGCCGCAAATTCCTGCGCCTCGCTTTCCGTCATATTGATCACTTTATACGCATAACGCTGTGCCGATTTTTTGCCTACGCCCGGCAGTTTCGAAAATTCGTTGATCAGCCTGCCGATCGGCTCGATGTATACTTCCATTCGACCCTCTTTCTGTAACTCTGCCGCTTCGCCCGAAGGCAAACGGCCTGCCTTTCCCGTTCCGCCGCGCAAAAAGCGGCCCTTTCCGTTCCGGTCAGAGCAGCCCGCCCATGCCGCCGCCGAGCGGTCCCATCTTTTCCTTGTAGACTTCGTCCGCCTTCTTGTAGCCGTCGTTGATCGCCGCCATGATCAGATCTTCCAGCATCTCCACGTCTTCCGGGTCGACGATCTTTTCGTCCAGTTCGATCCCGTCGATGATCTTCTTCGCGTTCATATATACCACGACCGCCTCTCCGCCGCTCGTGCCGACGATCTCCCATTCGTCGAGCAGCTTTTCCGTCTCCTGCAGCTGTTCCTGCATTTTCTGCGCCTGTTTCATCAAATTCTGCATGTTGCCGCCGCCCATGCCGCCCTTAAATCCTGCCATGTCCGTACTCTCCTGTTTTTTGATTGTCCGCGCCTTTCGGCGCCGCACCGAATTTTTTATTCTCTACCGGATCTCGATATCCGCGTCCGGAAAGTTTTTTCTGATCGTCTCGATATCCTGTTGCAGCGGGTCTTTCTTCGCCGCTTTCAGGCGGATCTCGAAATCCTTGATGCCGATGGCCTCGAGCGCCGCCGCCACGCTCGCATGGTTCTCCTCGCTGTTCAGCCTTCGGAAGATGACGTCGCTCGCCGTTTCCAGAACGAACCTGTCCCCTTCAAAGGAAGATTCCAGGTCCTGGCACATGGTAAACAGCACGCCGCTCTTCACGTTTTTGCGCAGCGAGCGCATAAAAAACCCGAACGCGGCCTTTCGCTTTTCGGGCGCCAGCGCGTTCACCGCCTCAGCCGAAGGCCCCTTTGCCGCAAACGGATCCGCCGCGTGCGAAAACACGTCTTCGGGCGGCGCTTCCTCTTCGAGCAGAGGCGGGCGCTCCTCTTCGCGCGCCGCCGCGCCGCGCATCTCTTCCCTGCCGCCGCTCGGCTCGCTCTGCGCGCGCTCCTGTTCCGCCGTCGCCGCCGAAGGGACAAAAGCCCCGCTCTTCAGCCTTTCTTCCAGCCGTTCCAGCCTGCGCGCCAAGGCGAGCACGTCCTGGTCCGCTTCGGGCAGACATGCCTTCGCGACCGCCGTTTCCAGCACGATGCGCGGCGAAGAAGAATAGCGCAGGTCCGTTTCCACGTCCGCAAATATTTCACAGCAGCGCAAGATCTTCCTCCCGTCCGCCGCCGCGGCGATGCGCACGATCTCTTCGTACATTTCGGACGGGAGATTGAGGATCGCGTTCCCGTTTTTGCACGTCTTCGCCACGGTGCATTGGTTCAAAAATGTCAGTATGTCTTTGGCGAGCACGCCGACGCCCTTCCCCGAAGAGAGCACCCGCTCCGTTTCGGTCAGGGCCGCGGAAGAATCCTCCTTCAAAAGGCTCTCGCCCAGCTTTGCCACCTCGTAAAAATCGGCGCTTCCCAGCACCTCGCAAACGTCCGCGTACGTCAGTTTTCCGCGGCTGTACGAAATGCAGATATCCGCCACGGAAAGGCTGTCGCGCATGCTTCCCGCGCCCGCCCGCGCAATGGCGGCCACCGCCTCATCCTCGTATTCTTTCCCGATCTCGCGGAAAATCCCCTTCAGCCTCCCCTCGATGTCCGCCTGCGGAATGAGTTTGAAATCGAACCGCATGCAGCGCGAAAGGATGGTCGCCGGCAGCTTGTGCGGTTCGGTGGTGGCGAGAATGAACACCGCGTGTTTGGGCGGTTCTTCCAGCGTCTTTAAAAGGGCGTTGAACGCCGAATCGGATAGCATGTGCACTTCGTCGACGATGTACACCTTATAGCGCGCCGCGACGGGCGGATACTGCACCTTTTCGCGCAGATCGCGCATCTCGTTCACGCCGTTGTTCGAGGCGGCGTCGATCTCGGTAATATCGAGGTTGGAAGGGTCGGCAAGCGCGCGGCATGCCGCGCATTCGCCGCAGGGAGATCCGTTTTTCGGATGCTCGCAGTTGATCGCCTTCGCGAAGATCTTCGCCGTGCTCGTTTTTCCCGTGCCGCGCGGTCCGCAAAAGAGATACGCGTGCCCGATGCGCCCCGTTTCGATCTGATTTTCGAGAATGCGCACGATATGTTCCTGCCGCACCAGCCCGTCCAAAGTCGTCGGGCGGAAGGTGCGGTACAGAGCCTGATAAGCCATACTGTTTCCTCCGCGGGCGGCCGTGCGCCGCCCGGATCATTTTCTTTCCCGTCGCCGTGCGGATCGCCGCAGGCGCCGCGGCCCGTTACGGCCGTTCTTTATCCCGCCGGTCCCCGCGCAAAAGCAGCTTCGCCGCCTTCTTCTTGGCGCGCTGCACGGCGTTGTCGGCGCTCTTCACGCTCTTCCCTTCGCGCGCGGCGATCTCCGCAAGGCTCAGCCCCTCCATATACGCGAGCAGAGCGCGGTGTTCCGCGGGCGAAAGTTCCCGCTCCAACGCCTCCGAAAACTCCCGTCCCTCCTCGTCGGAGATCAAAGCCGCCTCCGGGTCTTCGGGCGAAACGACGTCCGCCCCCTGCCCGTCCGCATTTACGAGCGGAACGTACGAGTTCAGCGGAAAATGTTTTTGCCGGGAAGCGCTCTTCACCGCGCTCTGAATGCGGCGGTGAATGCACAGATATGCGAAATTTTTAAAATTCATGCCCCCGGCGCGGTAATCGGATATGGCGGCGTACAGCCCGATCATCCCTTCCTGTACGAGGTCTTCCGGGTCTCCGCCCGCCAGAAAATAGCTGCGCGACACGCCGCGCACCGCCCCCTTGTACTTTTCGAGAAGTTCGCGCATCGCCTCGCCGTCCCCGCCCTGCGCCGCCAAGGCCAGCTGTTCGTCGCTCATCGCCTCTGCCTCACCGCTTCGTACGCGGCGGCGCCCAGCGCCACCGACGCGTTCAGAGAATTGACTTTGCCGTACAGCGGAAGCGACAGGATCTTGTCGCACTTTTTGCGGGTGAGCGGCGCAATGCCGCTGTTTTCGCCCCCGACGACGAGCGCGATATCCCCCGTGAGGTCGCTTTCGAAAATATCTTCGCCGTCCGCCTCCAGCCCGTACACCCAGTAGCCGCTCTCTTTCAGTTTATCCACGGCGAAGTTCACGCCGGGCACGCGGGCGACCCTGATGTGGTTCGCCGCCCCCTCGGAAATGCGCACGGCGGCGCCCGTAACCTGCGCGCTCTTGTTTTTCGGAATGATCACGCCGTCCGCCCCCGTGCATTCCGCCACGCGCAGGATGCTGCCGAGGTTGTGCACGTCCTCCACGCCGTCGCACACGATCACGAAGCGCGGCCCGTCTTTCGGCGCGAGCAATTCGTCCAAATCAGCGTATTCGTATTCGGAAACGTAGGCGATCACCCCCTGATGCCTGCCCGTTTCGCTCTCGCGGTCCAGCGCCTTCATATCCGCAAACTGCACGCGGATGTTCCGTTCGCGCGCCATCGCGAAGATGCGCCCCGCGCTCTTTTCCGCGCCCTTCTGCATCAATATTTTATCGACCGTTTTTTCCGTTTTCAAAAGTTCTAAAACGGAGTTCCTGCCCTCGATCTTCATTGCGCATCCTCCGCAAGCAGTTCGTCGATCCGCGCGTAATCGCCCACAAGGTACAAAAATCCGATCACGGCCTCGAACCCCGTCGAAATATTGTACTCCGCCACCGAAGCGTTCTTGCTCTTCGTCGGCTTTTTGGCGTTTCTCCCGCGCAGAAAAATTTCCCGTTCCTCTTCGGTCAGCCGCCCGTATACGCGCTCGCACAGCCGCGCCTGCCCCTTGGCGGAAACGCGCTCGGAGGCGAGTTTCTGCAGCATGCCCGTCTTGTAGTCGGAAGAGCAGACCAGCCCCTCGCGCACATACAGCGAATAGGCGGCGTCGCCCACGAACGCCAATACCACGGCGTTCATTCCGCGCGCCCGTTCGCGCGGCAGTGTCTCGTTGAATTTTACCATAGAATGATTATACCACACGGCGCAAAAAATTTCAATAGATACGCGCGAAGAATTTCTGTCCGAAACGATTCGGCTTCTTGCAAAGCCCCCGCCGCAAAAGCCGCTCCCCGTCCGCCCTTACGCTCTTTTTCTTCCGCCGTTCCCCTCCTGTGCCCTTCCTTCCTCCCCTTGCCGATAACGCCCCGCTTTTCCGTCGTCCTCTCCGCCCGCTCTCCTCGCCCTTCGTTCCTATTCCGCTCACCCTTTGCACTCTTCCGCCGTTTCTCGCACGCCCCTCTTCCTGCTCCTCTCCCTCTCTCCGTTCGCTGTTTCTCTTCCTCTGCCCCTCGCCTTCACTTCTTTCGCCCGCCGTTCCCCTCCTGTACCCTTCCTTCCTCCCCTTGCCGATAAC
>CALVXE010000112.1 GCA_944368795.1 uncultured Clostridia bacterium
AGAGGAAATCCCAGGCGTTCCCCGATCCTCCGCACATAGTCTTCGCCGATCTGCGCGTCGGGATAATAGCACAGGGGCGCGGGCACCGTATCCGGCAGATTCACGCCGCCCCCCGCCAGCGCGATCATCGTCAGCATCTTGTCGTCGCACAGCTCCACGGCCTGCGCGCTGTTGAAAAGGCGCATCCCCCTTTTTTCGAGCATGCGCGGGAGGTATTTGTCCTTATCGAGATAAACGGCGAAGTCATATTTCCGCGCCGCCGTTATCGTGTTTTCGCGGACATCGCTCAAAATTTCGCCGTTCTTCACGACCTCCGCCTCCAACCCCGCGCGGCGCAGCTCCTCCGCCATTCTCTCCGCCTGGCGCAGCATTCCCGCCGCGCGGATATACGCGTTTACAAGCACGACCCCTTCCCTGTCGTTCTCCCTTCAAAAAGCGCCGCTTCGTACAGAAGCGGCGCAAACCGTCGTTCATTCATTCGGCCACGATCAGGGCAATATACCGCAGCGGCGCGTCTTTTTCGTTGCGAAGGCTGTGCCGTTCGCCATTGAAGCAGACGAGCGCGTCTCCCGCGGCAACTGCCGTTTGCGTCCCGTTATCGTCGTAAATGCCCTCTCCTTCGAGAACATAAATGATCTCGCTGTCTCCTTCATGCGCATGACTGCCGATGGAACAGCCCTTTTGCAAAACCATTTCGCTGCAGACCTTCACGTTTGCCGGCCTGTGTCCTGCCGTAAGGTCCTTCAGAGCGACCGCCCCGTCTCCGCCGCGGAAATGTTCGGCGATACTGACGGGAATCTCCTTTTTCCGATTGACCATTGTTTCAGCCTTCCACGCGGATCACGCTGTCTACGCTGACCACGTCTTCCAATTCGGCGATCTTCGCCACCGCGCGGCGAACGGAAAATTCGCTCGTCGTGTGCGTAATGAGGATAATGGGAATATTTTCGAGATCTTCGCCCTTTTGGATGAGGTCGTTGATGCTGATGTTGTATTTCGCAAGGATGCCGGCAACTTTCGCGAGCAGTCCGGCCCTGTCTTTCGCGGTAAAGCGGATATAATAGCGGCTCTTGAAATCGGTAATGAATTTTATGCCCTGCTCCGCCTGCGCTCCGTTTTTGAAAGTGGCATATTTCACGTCGTTGTGCGTCGCCGCATAAATAACGTCCGAAACGATGGCGCTGCCGGTAGGCATATCTCCGGCTCCCCTGCCGTAAAGCATGATATCGCCGACGCTGTCTCCGCGGAGATATACGGCATTAAAGCTGTCGTTTACCGCCGCGAGAGGATGATCCTTGCGGATAAACGCCGGATGCACGCGCACCTCGACGGATTTTCCGCCGTCGTTTTTGCCGATCGCAAGCAGCTTCAGCACATAGCCGAGCTCGCTTCCGTAACCGATATCGAGGGAAGAAATGTTCGTGATACCTTCGCGGTATACCTTTTCCAGCGGCACTTTGGTATGGAACGCAAGGCTGGACAGGATGGAAAGTTTATACGCGGCGTCGAACCCTTCGACGTCTGCGGAAGGGTCGCGCTCCGCATATCCCAGCTTCTGCGCATCCTTGAGCACCTCTTCATACCCGGACCCTTCGCGGGTCATGCGGGTGAGGATATAGTTCGTCGTTCCGTTAATGATGCCCGTAAGTTCGGTTACGATATTCGCCTGCATCCCGTCGATCAATGTGCGGATAATGGGAACGCCCCCTACGCAGCTCGCCTCGAAATACAGGCCCGCGTTCGTCCGCTTTGCGGCGCGCTCCAATTCGTGCCAATATTTGCAGAACAGTTCTTTGTTGGAGGTTACGACCGTTTTCCCGCTGTGCAGCGCCGCCAAAACGAAACTTTTGGCCGGTTCCACCCCGCCGATGACTTCCACGACGATATCGACGTTCGGATTGCTGACCACCTCGGCGATGTTGTCGGAGATCTTGCTCTCCTCGATGCCGAGATCGAGCGCGCGCTGGCGGTTGATCTCCAAAACGCTCTCCACTGTTATATCGATCTGCTGCGTTTGGCGGTAGAATTCCCTGTGATCGCGCAAGATTTTATACGTTCCTCCGCCCACGACTCCCAAACCGAGTATAGCTACGCCGACGCTCTTCATTTTTTGCCCTCCGAACTGTTGATGTCATATAAATACTTCAGCCCCTGCAAGGTCAGAAGCTTGTCCACATAATCGATGCAGGATGTTTCGTGCGCGATGATCTCGCTGAAGCCTCCCGTCGCCACGACGCGCAGATCGGGCCGCTTCATTTCCCGCTTGATTTTTTTGACGATGTATTCCACGAGCCCCGCAAACCCGAACACGATCCCCGCCTGCATATTCGTGGTCGTATTCTTTCCGATCGCGCTCTTCGGCGTCTCGATCTCCACGCGCGGCAGCTTTGCCGTGCCGGAAACGAGCGAATCCATCGACCCGCGTATTCCCGGAGCGATCGCCCCGCCGATGAATTCGCGGTTTTCGCTGATCACGTTGAAGGTCGTCGCGGTGCCGAAATCGATGACGATAAGCGGCGCACCGTATTTGCGTATGGCCGCCACGTCGTTTACGATTCGGTCCGCTCCGACTTCCCTCGCATTGTCGACGCGCAGATTATGTTCCGTCTTCAGGCCTGCGCCCACAAGGAGCGGCTCTACGCCCAAATACCCCGAACACATGTGCGATATCGTGTAGTTGAGCGCGGGCACGACCGATGAGATGATCGCGCCGACGATCGTTTCCGGGGCGATGCCCTTGATCGCGAGCATCTCCGTCAAAAGCGTACCGTATTCGTCGCTCGTCCGCTTCAGATCGGTCGCCCCGCGGAAGCTCACCACGAGCTCGTCCCCTTCAAACAGGCCGTATTTGATATTCGTATTTCCGATATCGATGCATAAAATCATACGCGCTGTGCCCTTTTTTCTTTTGCCGCCCGCGGCTTACCGGCCGGCTTTCTCTTCTGCCCGAACGTCCTTGGGCGTCTCCGCCGCCTCCGCCGTTTCGGGAAGCTCGTCCGTCTCTTCCGCTCCGCCGCGGCGGGAACGTTTTACGATCTCGATAACGCGGTATATGATCGGCGACGCGACGGCATTGATGATAAATTCGAAAATAAAGTTCGCGCAGAGGCGGATAAACACGAAATAGACGAGCGCTTCGCCCGCAAATCCCATTTCGCCCATCACGGCATACATAGCGTCCTGCAGAAGGAACGTCCCCGCAACGAAAATGCCCGTATTCACGATCGGTGCCGCCAACGATGCCGTTATAACGGCCGCATACCGATTTTTCTTCGCGATCAGCCTGTAGAGCCAGCCGGCAGCGAAACCCGCCGCCGTCCCCTTTACGAGGCAAAGCAAGATCGTCCATACCGGCGCCTGCGTAAACAGCAGATAGGTAAACCAGTCGAATCCGGTAACGCCGCAAACGATCACGACGATCCCGAAAATAAAGCCGAGCAGCGCCCCGGCCACAGGCCCCATCATGACTGCGCCGAGCACGATGGGGATCAGCACCAGGCTCGGAGCCGTTCCGCCGAGATTGCCGATCAGCGTACCCAGAGACTGCAGCACGATGATCAGCGCCACGAGAACAGCCAAAAAGGCGATGTTCCCGGAAGTGAAAAAGCGATTCTTTTTCATAAAGACCTCCATCGGATTTCCCGCTGCGGGAATATCCGTGAAAAAAATGTATTTATGCGCAAAACGGAGTGAGACCCTTCGCGGTGTCTTCTCCGCGCATATCGTTTGAAAAGCGGCAAAAAGCCGCATAAAAGCGTATTATATTATAACAAAAGGCTGAAAAAATGGCAAGTATTTTAAAAGCAAAAACTGACTTCGCGCGCAGAGCACCGGCCCGGGGAAGGATTTTTGCCGCCGTTTTCTTCCCTCCTCCCTTTTAGTGTACGCAAAATCGCGGCGCGGCATTACCGATCCCCGTAAAAAATTCGCCCCTCTCCCCGATTTTCGGGCAAAACGCCCGATAAAGAGTAACATTTTTGCCCCGCAAAACGTAAATATGAGTATAGGCAACCAAAAAAATGCGCCGCACGGCTGCGGCGCCGGGTTGCGAATCGCCGCAGAAAAACAACAATTACATAACGGCTGCGGCGAACCGGGAGGAAATATAAATGAACTGCTTCGGAAACTTCGGCGGCAATAACGGCTGCCTTTGGATTCTCATTCTTCTGCTCATCCTTTGCTGCTCGCAGAGCGGTATCCTGAACGGAATTCTCGACAGCTGCTATCTGCCCGTAATTCTCGCAATCGCCTATTGCGTCTGCAAAAAGGGCGGCCTGTGCAATATACTCGGCAACGGCTGCGGCTGCAAATAGACCCGTCCGTCCAACCGATCCGTCCCTGAAAAACACGCCCGCGGCGACCGCC
>CALVXE010000113.1 GCA_944368795.1 uncultured Clostridia bacterium
TAAGACGATGATGGTGAGCTCGACATAGCTGCCCGTCTTTTCGAGATAGACCTTTTTATTGTAGATGTTTTTATTGTCGCTCTGTGCAAGCACGAAATCGGTGGGGTTGAAGTAATGGAAGATGCCCTTGCCCTTGATATCGTAATCGCGGATCCCCAAAAGCTCTTTCGCCTTGCCGTTGATCTCTAAAATGTTGAGGTCGGTATCCAACAGCACGATGCCGTTGGGGCTGGTTTGAATGATCTCGTAACTCATGCTTTCGGCGCGCTCGCGCATGTACGGCACGCACATATCGATGTTGGCGTAGCCGTTGGCGACCGCCCATGCCTTTTCCAAACAGGTATCGTAGCCGCAGGCGCCGCAGTTGAGCATGTCTTCCGGCTTGGTTTTGCCCGTTTTGGCGAGGATCTCTTTGAGCTGACGGTCGGTAGGGACGAAATCTTCGGTACGCTTGCGCTCGTGCACACATGTGAAATCGATGTCTTCTTCCGGCACGTACGGCACACTGCCGCCCGATTCGATATCTTTGCTGACGTATTTGCGGATATCGGCGTTCGCCTTGAGGGCGCCCGCTTTGAGGGCGAGCGAGCACGGGCCGTTGACGCAGGCGGAATCGCAGCTGTTCATTTCGATGAACATGCCGGAAAGGCTTTCGATGTTCTCGAGGACTTCTTTGCACTTTTCGGCGCCGTCGACCGCGACGAATTCGTAGCCGTCGATATAATTTTCGAAAGATTTGATGATGCCGCGGCTGATGGGGTAATATTTCGCGCGGTTTACGCTGCCCTTTTCGTGCGAGGGAATGCGCGCGATCTCGTCTAAGACGATGCCCTTATCGGCGAACATGGCGGAGAGGTCTTCGAAGGTGAGAACGCCGTCGACCACGCCGCTCTCGCGCGCTTCGCGCTTTTTGGCGATGCAGGGACCGATGAACACGATCTTTGCGTCGGGGTGTTTTTTGCGCAGCATCTTGGCGTGCGCGACCATGGGCGTATCGACCGGGGCCAGATAGGCGAGCGCCTTCGGATAATACAGCTCGATCATGGCGTTGACCGCGGGGCAGCAGGAAGTGATGAAGTTTTTGAAGGTGCCCCCTTCCAACAGCTTTTTATACTGCGCCGTGACTTCGCGCGCGCCCACGGACGTTTCTTCCGCGTCGGCAAAGCCCAGCCTGCCCAACGCCAGCTTCATGACGTTGAAATCCTGCAGATCGAAGCTGGAAACGAAGGAAGGAGCGACCGAGGCGATGACTTTGCCCCCCTTTAACAGCTGTTCGACTTCCTCACGCTCGGTATGCACGCTCTTTGCGTTCTGCGGGCAGACCTTCGTGCAGTGGCCGCAGAGGATGCAGCGGCTTTCGATGATCTTTGCGTGATGATCGACGACCTTGATCGCCTTTACGGGGCACTCGCGCAGGCATTTGTAGCAGTCTTTGCAGCGGGCATCCTTGAAATCGAGATAATGGATCATAGGGCCACCCCCTGCCGTTATTTGCTCAACAGCGGATAGACCTGCGTGAGAAAGAGCTCTTCGCAGTTGTCTTTATTCGCATTGTGCAGAAGCACTTCGTCCGCCAATAGCGAAACGCCGTTCTGGCAGTTGCCGACGCAGAAGGTAGCCTGCAGATCGACTTTGTCTTCTACGCCGTACTTCTTGACGAGCCGCTTCATCTCTTCGATGACGTCGTACGAGCCGCGCAGATGGCAGGAACTCCCCACACATACTTTTAATACCATAATAATAACCTCACACGATTTTTTTCACAAATTTTTACGAAAAGAGTTCGTAAAAATTTCGTGATATTCAGAGACAACCGCCGTGCGCCGACGCTGCGGTCGGCTCTGCGGCGTTTTTCTCTCTGCGGCGATGATGAAAGGCTCTCTTATTATCAAAATCGCCGCATTCACTCTTTTTCCGAAAGCCGCAGGTTTGCGGCAAATTGGGGTGCGCAGGCAAAAAACGTGGTTTTTGCCCGCGCGAAAAAGCCTTTTGCCTTTTTCGGGGCACGCACGCATCGTGCGGCAAAAATTTACCCTCTTCCCTGAAGCCGAAGAATCGGCAAATCGGGGTGCGCGGCGCAAAGGTACTTTCGGGCCGCGGACGGACCGAAAGCATAGAACGCCCCTATGCGAGCGCATTGCCGCAGGCGCAGGAAAACCGCGCTTGCGGGCCTTCCCTGCGCGACGGTGAATCGATATATTTTTATCGATTTATATTATAATATAAATTACCCGATTAGTCAATGCTTTTTTGCAATTTCCGCGGAGGGATTTTGAACCAAAAACCCGCCCGCCGCGGAATCGTTTTTATCGCTTTGCAGCCCCAGCACGAAAGAGGACGAAATTTTGAGGCATCGGCACAGACGCGCGAACGTGAGCACGCGGGGCAACCGCTTTCCCCTGCTGTAATTTGAAATTGCCGATTCGGACACGCCGACCTTTTCGGCAAGCTGTTTATGCGTAAAACCGCTGTTTTGAATTGCTTCGCTGAGTTTCCTCTTTACTTCTTCAATATTTAGCCGATACGTACCTTTGCGATACATTACATTACCTCGCCATCAATTTTATTGTATTTATTGTTCTGCATATTTGCAGAACAATAAAATTATATTCTACAAATTTGCAGAAGTCAAGCAAAATCTACAAATTTGTAGTAGAATAATATCAGGTGATAAAATGATCAATTATGGCGACGAACTCAAATTTCAAAGATTAAAAAGAAACAAGACTTTGCAACAAATTGAAAAGGATACCGGAATCAGCAATTCCAATTTAAGCCGCTGGGAAAGCGGCAAGGTTGTACCAAGCATCGAATTTTGCGTTCGGCTCGCCGATTATTACGGCATAACGCTGGACGAACTTATCGGAAGAAAACTATAAAAATATAAAAGCAGCCCTCGAAAAAGCGGGGGCTGCTTTTATTTACGGCTGCACTTACGCGCGCGATTTGCGGCGCAGGCGGGAAAATACTTTGACGATTTCGTCCAAAGCGACGACGGAAAGCGCCATCGCGACGATTTTCAGCCAATCGACAAAATCCAGAGGGACGGTATCGAACACGGCTCCGCCGAACTGGGTAATGACGATTTGCAGAGCGAAGGCGACGACGAACGCCGCGAGCATGAGCTTGTTTTTGAAAAGGTTGGGGAAAATGCTCTTATCGCCGAGTTCGCGGCAGTTGAAGGCGTTAAAGAGCTGGAAGACGACGAACAGGGTGAACACGCCGGTTGCGACCTTTTCTTCTCCGATATTGAGGAAATCGAAGCCCTGCTGCGCCAGACAGACGAGGCAGATGAACACGCCGTTGATCGCGATGCGGCGAAGCATTTCCGCCGAAACGATGCTTTCGCTGCGGGCGGTGGGCTTGCGCTTCATCAAATCGTCGCGGATGGGCTCGAGCCCGAGCGTGAGCGCGGGAGGACCGTCCATGATGATATTGATCCACAGCAGGTCGAGGGCGGAGAAGGGAGACTCGAACCCTTCGACGAACAGGCCGATGACCGTGCACAGGAATACGGTGAGCACCGAGGCGACGTTGACGGTGAGCTGGAATTGAATGAAACGCTTAAAATTTTCGTAAATCCCCCTGCCCCACTTGACCGTGGTAACGATGGTGGAAAAGGAATCGTTGAGGAGGACGATCTCCGCCGCTTCTTTGGAAACTTCGGTGCCGGAAATGCCCATCGCGATGCCGACGTCGGCATTTTTGAGGGCGGGAGCGTCGTTGATGCCGTCGCCCGTAACGGCGACGACGTTGCCCTCAGCCTTGAGTTCTTTGACGACGCGCATCTTTAAAAGCGGGGTGCTCCTGGCGATGACGCGGACGGAAGGAAGGGTTTTGGAAAACTCTTCGTCGGAGAGATTTTCAAGGTACGAGGCTTCGACCGCGATGCCGCCGCCTTCGAGAAGGCCGAGCTCCTCGGCGATCGCGGTGGCGGTAACGATGTTGTCGCCGGTGAGCATTTTGACTTCGATGCCCGCCGTTTTGCAGGCGCGCACCGCGTCGTACACCTCGGCGCGCAGGGGGTCGGC
>CALVXE010000114.1 GCA_944368795.1 uncultured Clostridia bacterium
AATATTGGCGCAAAATTTCGTCGCTCAGGCAAAAGTCGAAGGCTTTCAGCGGCTCCGTCTTCGCGTACAGCCACAAGATCAGCTCGGGCTGATACAGCTTCAGCAAAAATTCGGGGGTCATGTTCAGCCCCGAAGAGCCGCTCATCTTGCCGACGCTGCCCTTGATGCCGATAAATTCGTATCCCTGGAACAGCGGCGGCTCGTACCCGAACACCTCGCGCGAAATATCCTTCGCCGTATCGTAACTGCCGTTTTTGGAAGCGTGATCCTTTCCGCCCGGCTCAAAGTCCACCCCTTCGGCGAGCCAGCGCATGGGCCAGTCCACCTTCCACTGCAGCTTGCAATTGAAATCCTTGGTGAAATCGTAATCCCCTTCATGTCCGCACTCGCAAACGTAATGCGCCTTCGTACAGTCGTCGGAAAGAGACACGATCTTCGTGCTGTCCTTTCCGCAGTGCGGGCAGAATATACTCACCGGATAATAATTTTCGCGCTCTTCCTCCGTCGCGTCCTGCGTGCGGTGCCTATCGAGGATATCAAAAATCTTCTTTCTGTTCTGAAGGGCAAAAATCACGTACTTCGCATACCGGCCGGAACGGTACTCCTTCGCCTGATAGTGATATTCCATTTCGATGCCGAACTTTTTCAGCGATTGCATAAATTCTTTTTCGAAATGCGCCGCATAACTCTCATCCTTGCCGAACGGGTCGGGAATATCCGCGTACGGATATCCGATGTATTTTTCATAGGAATTGTTGCCGAGATAGTCGGAAACGTTTTTCGGCACCTTCCGCAAACGGTCGAATTCGTCCCACGAAAAGAGAAGCTTTGCCTTCTTTCCCTTTTTCAGCAGTGCGCGATACACAAAATAACTCGTCGCAATATCGCGGAAATTGCCGATATGCACCGAACCGGAGGGAGAAATGCCCGCCGCGCAAACGTATTCTTCCTTATCGGGTTTTCTGCGGATGATCTCTTCCGCCAGCTTGTCCGCCCAATACATTCCTGTCTTTACCTCACTTCATTTTATCCGAAAATATTTTCGAATATTATACCATATCGCACGCCGTAAATCAAACCGTAAACGGCGGAATATTCAATTTTATGCCTTAAAATCGTTCACAATGCGCCCTTTTTGTGCTATAATACCTTCACCGCCGCCGCATTGCGGCAATTTTACTCTTCAGGAAGAACGATCATGCGCTTTACACGCGGGCTCAAAGACGGGCTGCCGATATCTCTCGGCTACGTTCCCGTCGCCTTCGCCTATGCGATACAGGCCGTCGACAAAGGGTTCCCTCCCTGGTTCCCCATTCTCGTTTCGGCCACCAATTTTACAGGCACGGGACAGTTTGCCGGCACAAACCTCATCGCGGCGGGCGCAAGCCTGGCCGTGCTGCTGGCCACGATGCTCGTCATCAATATCCGCTATGCGCTGATGTCCATTTCCATCGCGCAGAAATTGGAATCCGGCTTCCCCCTTTGGAAACGCCTGATCGTCGCATTCGGCGTAACCGACGAAAATTATGCCGTCGCCGTAAGGCAGCCGCACAAACTCTCCTTTCCTTACCTTCTCGGGCTGATGGGCTGTTCCTTTTGCGGATGGCTGGGCGGCACCGCCCTCGGCGCAGGGCTGAACTCATTGCTTTCCGCCGTCCTCGTGGGCGAAACGGGCAGCGCTTACTATACGATCATCATGAGCGCGTTCAACATTTCCCTCTATGCGATGTTCGTGGCGATCGTCGTTCCGCCCGCGCGCGGAGACGGAAAGCTGCTGCTGCTCGTTCTGCTCTCCGCCGCGGCAAGCTGCCTGTTTTATTTCGTTCCCGCGCTGCATTCTCTCCCTGCCGGACTGGACATCATCATCTGTTCCGTCGTCTGCACGGCAGTCGTCGCCCTTCTCTTCCCCCATGCCGAGGAAGACGAATCGCAGGCTCCGTCCGAAGAAGGCGAAGGAGGCGGACAATGACTCTCGTACAGATGTTTGCCGGCTGCGGCGTAATGTTTGCCGTTACTTATGCGACGAAAGCGGTCGGCCTGCTTTTTTTCAAAAAGCCGATCAAAAACAAATTCGTCCGATCGTTTCTCTATTATCTCCCGTACAGCGTGCTCGCCGTCATGGTCTTTCCCGCAATCTTTTTCTCCACGACGTACATTTGGTCGGGGATCGCGGGGGCAGCCGTCGCGCTTCTCCTGGCATATTTCCGGCGCGGTCTGCTCGTCGTATCCGTTGCGAGCATCGTTACCGTCTTCCTGGTCGAGCAAATCTTCCTGTTGCTGCAATAAAAGGCGCACGATATTTTTCACGAAGGAGAAATTTATGTTCACCGCAAAAAAAGCGCCGGCATACATTCTCGCCGCATTGATCTTCGTCTTTGCCGTTTGGAACTGTTTTGCCGCAAACGTCATGGAACAATTCGTACACTTTTACAGCGTCCCCTCCGTGATCGGCGGCGTAGCCCGATGGATCGGCCTGACGGGATTTGTCATCCTGCCCGTCGCCCTCCTGTTCCGGGAACCCCGCTGCCGCGTTCTCGCGGTCTTTGTCATTCTTCCCGCGATCCTTGCGGGCCTGTTTGTCTCCGCCCCCTATTTTGCCGCGCATCGGGCAACGCCGGCAGAGTTCGCCGCCTATGTCCTGTTTAACGCAAGTTCCTTCGCCGCCTGTCTGTACCTGCTTTCCGAATACATCCGCGAGCGCTTTTTTCCCGAACGCCTGCATGACCGCGGGGTCTCCGCGCGCAGCGCGGCAGCCCTGTTTTTCCTTCTCTTTCTCGGCTGCGCTCCCCTGAATTTTTTCATGCAGTTCCCGGCGCTCATGCGCGTGACGTGGCTGCGTTTCCGCCTGTTCGGTTCCTGGCATATCCTGTTCGTCGTCATGCTCGTCCTGACCACGCTGTTTCTCGTACGCCTGTTTAAATACAAGACGCAGGAAGAGAAATTTTTTGCAATGCTCTTCCTCTCCGGCGCCCTATTCTTTCAGCTCGCCGCGCGTTTTTCGTTTGTGCGCCTGCAAGATTATCAGACTTCCCACGGCATCATCGGCGCGCTTCCGCTGTACGTATGCAGTTTCGGCATCGCGCTTCTTCCCTTTGCGATCCTCTCCCGCTCGCACACCTTCCGCTGTATCCTGTTTTTGATCAATACGCCCGGCGCGATCATCGCCTTCGTCTGGCCTACGATCGGAAACTTTTCCGTTCTCCACTACAACACAACCTATTTCGTATATTCGCATGTGCTCCTGTTCGCCATCACGGCGAACCTTGTCGCAACCCTCGGCGCCCGCCCCTCGTTCGTCCATTTCAAAAAGCTCGCCTATATGATCCCCTGCTATTATTTTGCCATGCTCCTTCTCAACTCGGCCGCGCTTCTCGGGAACCCCTCCTACGACCCGAATTTTTCTTTTGTTTCCAAGTCTCCTCTCCCCGTCCCTTTCGAAAAACTGTTCCCCCTGCGCATCGGGCATTTGTCGTTTTCCCCTCTGTATCTGCTGATCCTCTGCGCCGTACAATTCGCCCTCGCCTTCCTGACGCTCGCCGTCTGCCGCCTCCTTACGGAACTGTTCTCCGATCGCAAAAAATCTTCTTCCGTTTCGTCCGACTGAAAATTTTCAGCCCCGATAAACTGCCGATAAAATGGCAGGAGCATTCATCTGTTTTGCCGTCCTGCGTTTTTCTGTTTAGCGGGAACGGCTCCGCTCCGCCGCGCTTTCGGTTTGGTTTTCCGTGTTGTTTATTTTCGTGGCGTGTGCTTGTCGCGGCGGCGCGAAGCGCCGGCGCTCTCGTATCAAGACGGTCACATATTTTTATGGACACTTTTTATCAAGTATTGCTACACCACAAAATTCAATTTTTCGTTTCAAAAGGGTTTTGACGGGTACTGCGATTATTTTTTAGCAGATTGCTTTATCTGCGAATG
>CALVXE010000115.1 GCA_944368795.1 uncultured Clostridia bacterium
GCAAGGATGAGATATCCCTGCGCGGGCGCGCGGCGCGCTAAGGCGGACAGCGCAGGATCCACTATAAAAAGAGCGATCGAATATATATGCAAGGGCGGAGAGAAGCATGCTTCTCTCCGCCCTTCCTTTTAACAGTGAATTTTAACCGTTAAGTGTGCGTGGTTTCCAAAACGGAAAGGGTAAGCGTATCGCCGTTCAGCACGAACGTGAGGCGCTTGTTTTGGTATTGGCTGAAGCCGCTCCCTGCGGTGCTCCCCGACCCTATGGCACTCGACAGATCGTGATAGACGAGCGCATCGACTTCCCCGACGACCGCGAACAAAAGCAGATATTCTTTGCCGACGACATAATCGATCTGCACGGTAACCTGCTTGTTTTCGTCCGCCGTCAGATCGTCGAAAGACTGATACCCTTCCTGCATCGTGTTTGCGATCGACAAATGCACGTGGTACGCGGCGCCTTCCTCGTAAATGTCTTTCACGTCGAAGACGAGCGTCTCTTTCCAAGTTACGGCCTGTTCCGCCACGGTGATCTTGACGACGAGGGTAGCCTGCCCCGACGAGGAGCCGTAATCTTTAAAGTGCATCGTGAGCCAAGACGTGCCGAGATTTACCTTCGAAGTATCGATATTTACGTGGACCTCTTTGATCTCGAAATCGTTTGCCCCGCCGATGCCGAGATCGGCTTTCGACTTATCTTCCGCGGTGATCGCGCTTACGGGGAGAACCGATTCGTCCGAAGACTCGAACTCGGAAATCACCTTCGACATATACGCCTTTTCCGTTTGAATGATCAGCGTTGCCTCACCCGCGTCCTTTTGAACGGTTTTGCTGTTCGAAGAAGCGAACGTCGCCATCCCGTCTTCCAAAACCTCCTGGTACGCGCCCGTCGTCGCGGTGAGCGTAACGTTTTCGGCGGGCATCGTGAAGCGATAGCTTCCGCCCTCTTCCGTGCAGTCGGAATCGTTGAACTTTACGCCCGTTATGTATTTATCGGCATTCTTCAACTCGACGGCAACGGTGATCTCTTCGCCCGCCTTTGCGGACGACGCGCCGGGCGTGAGCGTATAATCTTCGGAAGCCGCCGCGGTGATCGTATACGTCTGATCGGCGGTATTATCGCCGCCGTCTCCGCCGCCGCAGGCTGCCAAAAATACTGTGCACAGTATTGCCGCGCACAGCGCGGCAAGCACCGCCGTGAAACTCCTTTTCGATATTCTCATTTTTACACCTCCCGTATCCTTTTCTTATTATAGGTACGCTGCTATTATAATGCCTCGTGCAGATTTTGTCAAGAAATCTTATAAAAATTCGCCGCGGAAGAATTTCCGCGGCGACGCTCGCTTGATTTTTGTTCCCGACAAAGTACGGAGATCAGAGCATCTTTTCGCCCATGCTCTCTCGGCCGATAATGTGTATGTGCAGGTGATGCACCGTTTGCCCCGCGTCTTCGCCCTGGTTTACGATGAGGCGGTAGCCGTTTTTCAGGCCGAGGCTTTCCGCTATGGCGGGAATTTTGACGAGGCATTTTTTGACGAGCTCCGCCTGCGCCGCATCCATTTCTGCCAAAGCTGCGAAATGGGACTTGGGCACGACGAGCACGTGCACTTTGGCCTGCGGATTGATGTCGCGGAAGGCGAGCATGTCTTCGTCTTCGTACACCTTGGTCGAGGGGATGTCCCCCGCGATGATCTTGCAGAAAATACAATTTTGATCCATGATCAGAAATCCTCCTTAACGATAGCTTTCAACCCGTCCTGATACGGCGAAAGGGCGACGACGCGCGTTTTGCGCGCGATCTCCCCCGCGACGTACAGGCGGATGTAATTTTCGGAATAGCCGACGGTATACTCTCCCTTCCGCTCTTCGGGAACAAACTCGAGCACCTTGCCGGCAAAGGCGGCCTCGTACTCCCTGCGCAATTCTTCCGCGAGGGCGAGCAGTTCGTGCAGGCGGCGCTTTTTGACCGCGGGGGGGAGATCTTCGAACTTTGCGGCGACCGTGCCCGTGCGGCGGCTGTATGCAAAGCAGTGTATCTGCGAAAAGCGGACGCGGCGGCACAAGTCGAGCGTTTGGGCAAAATCTTCTTCCGTTTCGCCCGGGAACCCGGCGATCACGTCGGTGGTTACGGCCGCGTCGGGAAAGCAGTCTCGGATGAGTCGGGTCCGCGCGAAATACTCTTCGCGCGTATAATGGCGGTTCATCTTTCGGAGCACCGCGTCCGAACCGCTTTGCAGGGACAGGTGAAAATGCGGCGCAAAATCGCGCACCTGTTTCGCCGCATCCAGAAGGCGGGGCGTGATCGCGCCCACTTCCAACGAGCCCAGACGGATGCGGCTGCCCGCATCTTTGACGGCGAGAAGGAGGTCGGCAAGGTCTCTTTCTCCGTCGCGGTAGGAAGAGACGTCGATGCCGGTGATGACGACCTCTTCCGCGGGCGAGGAAAGGATTTCCGCCGCGGCGCTCTCGACAGAGCGGGAACGGCTTCTGCCGCGCAGATACGGGATGATGCAGTAGGAACAGAAATTGTTGCACCCGTCCTGAATTTTGACGAATGCGCGCGCTTTGAGCGTTTTCGGAGGAAGAAGTTCGTCGTAGGAGGCGTCGTTTTCGTCGAGAAAGACACCCTGCCCGTCCAACAAGGCGAGGATCTTCCCCTTTTGCCGCGCGCCCGTAACCACGAAAACGTTCTCTTTGCGGGCAAACGTTTCGGGGGTGCGTTCGGCGGCGCAGCCGCAGACGATGATGCGCGCGTTCGGATTGACGGCGCGCACCCGCGCGACCGCCTGACGGGACTTTTTTTCCGCCTCGCCCGTAACGGCGCAGGTGTTGAGTATGTACAGATCGGCGGGAACGAGCTCGTCGGAGACTTCCCAGCCGCGCTCTTCCAATCCGCGCAGGAGAGAGGCGCTCTCGCAGCCGTTTACTTTGCAGCCGAGCGTAAATACGACCGCTTTCATTGCAATTCCCCCAAGCAGAACATGACTATGCCGCAAAAGACGATGGCAGCCGTTTCGGCACGCAGAATGCGCCTGCCCAAACTTATGCCCGCAAAGCCCGCCGCCTTTGCCGACGAGAACTCTTCTTCCGAAAAGCCCCCTTCGCTTCCGACGACGAGGGCGCACGAGCCGCGCAGGGAACGAAGATCGGCATCGCTCTTCTGCGCAAATTCGCAGGCGAACAGTTTGTTTTCGTACTCCGCGCAGGAAGCGAGCGCGGAAGGAAGATCGGCAAAATACTCTACGGAGGGAACGGAAGCGCGCAGGCACTGCTTCGCCGCCTCGCGCGCGACCTTGCGCAGGCGTTCGAGCTTGTTTTCGTTCATATACGCGGAGCAGAAACGGGAGGAAAACACCCCGATCTCCGCGACGCCGAGCTCGGTGGCCTTTTGCACGGCGAGTTCGGTTTTATCCCCTTTGAGCGCGCCCAAAAGCAGACGGACGCGCGTTTTGCTCTCTTTGTCGGATACGCGCCGCCCCGTTACGCCGCACAGCATTTCGCCCCTGCCGACCGCGTTGATCACCGCGTCATACTCCGCGCCGCTGCCGTCCAGGAGGACGACCTCGTCCCCTTCTTTGAGGCGGAGCACGTTCTTTGCGTGCGAAAACTCGTCGCCCATGAGACGGGTTTCCCGTTCGATTTTTTCCACGTAAAATCTGCGTACCGCAGCCATAAAACTCCTTCTGAATCCGCGGCGCGCAAAGCGCGCGCCCGCGCTATATTCCCAAAAACGCAGAATGCGGATATTTTGATAAACATCTGCGCCCGATCATCAAGTAAAATTATTTTTTCATCGCCAGGGCGAACCATTCGCCCTTTTTGCGCTGTTCGACCGGTTTCAGGCCG
>CALVXE010000116.1 GCA_944368795.1 uncultured Clostridia bacterium
ACTTTTTTCTTTTCAAACCGCATTTTTTTCGCTCAACAGATAATATTGTATCGCTATGATCGTCTTCGCGTCGCGGATCTTGCCGGCGCGGATCATGCGCGCCGCCTCTTCTACGGAAAAGAACGCGCTGTCGACGAATTCGTCTTCGTCGGGGTGCACGTGCCCTTCCCGAACGCCGCTCGCCTCGTAAATATAGATCTTCTCGTTGCTGTAACCGGGCGTGGGATAAATCGTGTACAGATGCTTCAGCGCCGCGGGCACCCAACCCGTTTCCTCTTCCAACTCCCGCGCCGCAGTCTGTTCGGGAGGTTCGCCGGGGTTCAGCTTTCCCGCGGGGATTTCCCAAGTCGTCTCGCCGTAGGCGTAACGGAACTGCCGCACGAGCAGCACTTTTCCTTCCCGCACATACAGCGCGCACGCGCCGCCGGGATGCTCGACGATTTCGCGCGAACAGGGTTTGCCGTCCGGCAAAACCGCGTCGTCGCGGCGCACCGTTATGATCTTGCCCCGAAAAACCACGTTTTCGCGCACCGTCTTTTCCTCTAAGGTCATATCCGCTCCTTGATATTTTTCAGTTCTTCCGCCATCGGCGCAAGATTTTCGCTGTTCCACCCCGCTTCGCGCGCAAAATACAAATATCCGCAAAGCAGAGCCGCCACCGCCCTTTCATTCCCCTTTTCCAGCGCGTCGCCCAAAGCATTCAGAATGAGAAGCGCGTCGACCTTTTTCCCGTCGTTCAGGGAAGAGGCGTATATCCGCTTGCGTTCTCCGCCCACCCTGGCGGACGCATCCATCGTTTCCGCGCAGCGGGGCGATTCGGAAAACATGATCTTAACGGCATTTTTAAAGGGTTTGATCACCTGATTGGAAAAGGCGTAAAAACTTTCGTATACGCTCCCGTCCTCATAAAAATATTCCTGCAAAAATTCGCCGAGGTCGAGGGTCTTGTTGTCGAAATCCACAAGCAGGCAAAAGATGAACGCGAGTTTCTTTTCGGGGTCTTCGGGGAAGCGAAGCCTTTTTTTATGCGACGGATCCCCCGCCGTTTCCCCCATGCATTCGCGGCACGCCGCGCCGTAATCAAAATCTTTTGTGATCTCCCGGAAAAAGGCATACAACAGGTCGGAAGTTACGATCGACTTCAAAAGTTCGCTGATCTTCGTATCCGCTATGATAAATTTCGACTGCATGACCTCGTCGCATTTCCGCAAAAACAGGTCGATCCGGCCCCTTTCCGTATCCATACGCTTCACCTCATTTTCTGTGCAGAATCGATAACTTTCCCCGCACGCATATCATTATAGCACAAAATTTCAATTTTATTAACTTATTTTTTATAAATATCTTGATTTTCGGGAAAATTTTATGTATAATATAGAAAATCAATTGGAGGTTCATTTATGAAATCCGTTAAAATTTCTTTGGAAATGGCTCAAAAAGTAAAAGACTTTGTTAAAATCGTCCAAGACTATCCTTACGAGATCGACCTCAAGAGCGACAAATACGTCGTCGACGCAAAATCCATCCTCGGAATTTTCAGCCTCGACCTTTCCAAACCGCTGGTCGTTGAAATTCATTCGGACAACTGCGACGATCTGATCGAAGCGCTGAAAAAGTTCGCGTAACCTTACTTGCCGCATGAGACAAAAACGATCCGCTTTTTGCCATAAAAAGCGGATTTTTTGTCCGCACGGAAATAACGACTCACGAAAGGAAGCTTCCCGTCATGCAAATCCAGGGCGAAACGTTCGTTAACAAATTAATATTGCTCTTTGTTTTCGACAAAATGGAGAGCGCCCTTTCCGAACGGACGATCGTAGACATGTGTTCGACCAGCAACGACTGGATCAATTACATGGACTGTCTGATGATCATTTCGCAGCTGTTGGAAGACGGGTTCATCTGTACAGTGGAAACAAACGACGATACTCTGTACACGATCACTCCCGACGGGCGCAGCTGTCTGGCAAATTTTTACATCAACATCCCGAAAAGCACGCGGGAAGAGATTTCCGTTTTCGTAAAAAACAACAGCGCGCGCTATCGGAACAGGCAGGAATGCAAATCCGACTATTACCAGAATAAAGACGGAACGTATACCGTATTTTTGCGCATCCTTGCCCCCGCACAGCCGATGTTGGAGTTGAAATTCGTGGTCCCCGACCGCAAGACCGCGCAAAATATTTATAAAAAATGGGAGCTGAAAGCGGCGGACGTATACGCCGTGATCTATGAAAATCTCGTCGACTGACGCCGCCCGGACAAGCTCTTTGCCGGCCCTTCTCAAAAGGATTTGCCGGCAGACCGGAACTTTCCGGCCGCCGCGCCGACATACGATACAATCGAGGTAATGCCAATGTTTACGTACAACACGAAAGGAACCTGCTCGCGGCAAATTTTATTTGACGTCGATGCGGAAAATAAGATCCACAATGTCAAATTTATCGGAGGATGCGGCGGAAACCTGCAGGGGATCGCAAAACTCGTCGAAGGAAAGGATATCGACGAAATCGGCGCGACCTTAAAAGGCATCAAATGCAGGAACAATACGTCCTGCCCCGATCAGCTTGCGTGCGCCATTCACGCTTATAAAGAGAGGGAAAGCAGCCGCGCCTGATGAAATTTACGGATGAAATTTTATAAAGCCGCCGGTCCCGCCGGCGGCTTTTTCAGTTAAAACCGATGAACGCCTCCCCGAAGTTTTACCTTCGGGGAGGCGTTCCTTTGTTCAAAATATCCGATCCTTCCGATCGCGCAGGCAGGCGAACAACGATCGCCCCCTTCGGATCAGTGAACCAGAGAGCCGATTTCCGCGTCCTCCGCGGCGAACAGCACGCGGCATGTTCCGTCCGAATTCCCGGAAGCGAGCAGCATCCCGTTCGAATATTCGTTGCCGAATTTATGCGGCTTCAAATTTATCAATACAACGATCTTTTTGCCGATAAGCTGTTCCGGTTCGTACTGGTCTGCGATCGACGAGACGATGACGCGCTCGCCCGCACCGTCGTGCAGCGTGATCTTCATCAGCTTATTCGTCTTGCGCATAGGCTTTGCGGATAAAATTTTGCATACGCGTATGTCGCATTTGGCAAAATCTTCCGGCTCGATCTGTCCTTTCCACGGCGCGGCCTCGGCAACGTACGTATCCGCAACGGGCTGCCTTTTCTCCTCCGCGGCTGCCGCCGCAGGCGCCTCCTCTTCCTTCGCGTCGGGGTCCTGCTCTTCGGGCAGAGAAAAATCGAGCAGCTTCAAATACCTCTGCGCATCCACCGCAAACAGGTACAGGTACAGCCTCGGCCCCTTATCGCGCGCAAGGATCAGATTATACACGTCCTTGAAGAATTTGCTCTGCACCTCTTTCAGCGCGTTTTTATCTTCCGCCTTGTCGGGGTACACTCTCTTGGGGATCGCGTACAGCTCCGACTGCAGCGAATCGAGGGTATATCCGCCCGCGGCGATATATTCCTTCAGCTGACGGACGCACTCGCGCTCTTGTTCGTCCATCGTGCGCCAGTACTTCCAGTTGCGCTTTTCCAAAATCTTGTATTCGCTGTCGGGCGAACAGGTCTTCAGCCAAAACTTCGCCTTTTCGAAAAGCTCTTCGAAATCCTCTTTTTTGTAGGGAGTTCCGATCTTCTCGAACAGCTTTTCCATCATTTCGGGGTTAAAATTCACCACGCTCCCCAAATCGACGAGCTGGCTCATCGGGACGGGAACAAGCTTCCTTCCCTCGATCAGGCAATTTTCCATGATCCGCTTGGTATTTTCGTCCGCCGTTCCGTCGTTATAGGCTT
>CALVXE010000117.1 GCA_944368795.1 uncultured Clostridia bacterium
CAGCTTTCCGAAACCTGTATGTTTTGCGCGATCGCGCGCACGCCGACGGGCGAGCCGGAAAGGCCGTTGCGGGCAGAGATGTCCTCGCTTTCATAGGAATAAATTTTATTCAGCCGCAGCTTTCCGAAATGCGCGAGGGAAATTTCCACTTCCGCCGCCTCTTCGAGAGACGCGTTGATCGCGTAGACGCACAGCCGTTCCTCTTCGCCGTCGTATGCCGCCGCGCACTGTACGAGGGGTGCCTCGCCGTATTTTTCGCTGCGGCGGACGGGGCTCTCCGCCAAAACGTCCAACGCCTCGCCGCGCAGATACTGCGATGCCAGCGCGAACGGATAGTATATGCTCTGGCAAAAGCTCCCCTCCTTTTCCGCAAAGATCAGGCCGAGGACGTTGACGAGCTGCGCCTGGCAGGTGATCTCCACGCGGTCGGCATGGTTTACCAGCACGGATAGGAGCTGTGCGAGCGCAATGCCGTCCAAAAAGTCATATTTCGCTTCCGAACGGCGCGCGCCGACGATCCATTTCCCCCGCTCGTTTTCCGGCGAGGGGTCGGCGGCGTTCGAAACGTTCCATTCGTCGAAAGAGATTTTCATCGTCTTTTTCGACCGTTTATAAGCCTTGACGTAATCGCAGACGGAGATCACGCTGTCGATGGCCGCGCCGAAATCGACGAAAGCGGAGAGATAATCGTCCAAATTGCCGTCGTTGTGGTTGTAATAGCGGTGCATGGAGATGCAGTCCGCCTGCTCGTACACATGTTCGAGCACGACTCTGTCCCAGCGGGGAAAGCTCGCCATCGTCGGAGCGCTGCTGCCGCAGGCGACGAGGCGGATATCCGGATCCACCCATTTCATCAGTTTTGCGGCTTCCTGCGCCTTTCTGCCGTACTCTTCCGCCGTATGCGTGCAGATCTGCCAATCGCCGTCCATCTCGTTGCCCAAGCACCAGTAGCGGATGCCGAGCGGGTCGCGGCGGCCGTGTTCGGCACGCTTTTCCGCCCAATATCCCCGTTCGGCATTGCAGTATTCCACAAGTTCCTGCGCGTCCTTCGCCGTGCCCGTGCCGAGATTGACGGCCATCATTACCTGCCTTGCGCTGCGCCGCGCCCAATCGCAAAATTCCAATACCCCGACGCGGTTCGGCTCCAGCTGCATCCAGGCAAGATCGAGCTTTTGCGGCCGCAGATCTTTCGGCCCGATCCCGTCCTTCCAATCATATCCGGAAACGAAATTTCCGCCGGGGTAGCGGACGATATCCAGATTCAGTCCCCGCACCTTCTCTTCGACGTCTCTGCGCCAGCCCTTTTCGTCGGACAGAGGGCTGCCCTCTTCGTACACGCCGCCGTATACACAGCGGCCCATGTGCTCGACGAACGAACCGTAAAACACATCGCTGATCTTCCCTTTCCGCCGCACCGCGTCGAGATAAATTTTTGCCTGCATACTTGCAATCGCCCCCTTTTTCTGCACGGGGAAAGCCGTGGCTCTCTCCGTATTTTTAACGATTGTAACACGCCGAAACGCGGATGTCAATCCTTGCGCAAAAATTGTTTCTTCTATGAAGATAAAAAACGGCGGGAGCGCCCCGAAGGCGCTCCCGCCAAAGAAAAAATATCGAAATTATAGGCCGAAAGCGAGCATGACGCCGTTTACGGCATACCCTACCGCCACGCCGATGCCGAACAAAACGGCCGCGAGCACCAAATTGCGTTTCCATTTTTTCGTATTCTTGAACAGGATCACGAAGCCGAGTCCCGCATTGGCGCACAGCCCCGCCACACAGCCGCCGAAGGAAAGGCCGCCGAGTACATACGTCTGCGTGATCACCACGCTCGAGGCGCAGTTGGGGATCAGGCCGATGGCCGCCGCGACGAGGGGCTGATACCAATACCCGCTCTGCAAAAAGGAAGCGAGCGTTTCATCCCCCACATAATACAGTAAAATGCCGAAAAGAATATTTACGACGAGGATATATGCAAATATTTCCAGCGAATGCAGCAGCGGGTGCACAAGATAACGGCGCACCTTGCCGTCCCCCTCCTCGTCGTGGTCGTGCCCGCAGGCGTTCCCGTGGATCTCTTCCCCTTCGGGCAGTTCCGCAAGCCTTTCGCGGCGGGTAATAGCGTTGCATAGGTACCCTGCCCCCACCGCAACGACAAATTTGATCGCTACGATCGGCATCACGGAAAAGGCCTTCGAGCCCTCCGAAAGGAGGATGATGAGCGCCTCGTCGCTCGTGGCGAGGAATACGGCGAGCAGGGTGCCCGCGCGGATCAGCCTCTTATCGTACAGCTTTGCCGCCATTACCGAAAATCCGCACTGCGGGATCAGGCCCGTAGCCGCGCCCAACAGCGGCGCTATATTGCCCTTCAATAAATTTTCATGCCGCGTTACGTTGGTGCGGTGCTCTAAAAATTCGATGATCACATACAGCAAAAACAGGAAAGGAAAAACTTTTAAGCTATCCAAAAGCGCGTCCAGCAAAACGTCGCCCATGTTCGATCCCTCCCTTTGCCGCAGGTGCACGGCACATTTCAGTCTTCCAATTATACGAAAATCAGCGCGCGAATGCAAGCGATTTCGCGCGCTGTAAGCGATGTTTTTCTCGGAAAAACCGCTCCGTTGTTTTGAAGGCCATGGCGGACGATCTATAAAATTAACGCCGCCGTCTTGCCCGCGATATCATTCCGACGCATGCAGAAAACGCAGCACTTCCTCCTCCGCGGGAACCGACTGCTGGGCTCCGCGGCGGGTAACGGCCAGCGAGGCGGCGAAAACCGCATAGCGCAGGGCCTCCTGCAATTTTTCCCCTCTGCACAGCCGCGCGGCCAAAGAACCGCAGAGCGTATCGCCCGCGGCCGTCGTATCGACCGCCCTTACTTTCGGACAGGGAATTTTTTGAATACCGCCCCGCGCACACAGCAGAACGCCTTCTCCGCCCATGGTTACCACGACCGTCCCGCCCGATTCGGCCAGTTTTTCCGCCGCGGCCTCGCACGAATGCTCGCCCGTGATCTCCATCGCTTCCGTTTCGTTCGGTATGATCAGATCCGCATACGCAAACGAAGAGAGGTCGCTCCCCTGCGCAGGCGCCGGATTGAGAAGGGTACGCATTCCGCGGCGCTTGGCCTCTGCAAGGGCGAAAGAAACGGTCGGGATCGGGATTTCCTGCTGCAAAAGCAGGACGTCCCCTTCCGCCGCGTTTTCCAGGCACCGCTTCGCGAAGGGAATATCGACAAGCGCGTTCGCCCCCGCATGCAGCACGATGGTGTTGTTTCCTTCCGCTACGGTTATCACGGCGACGCCGCTCCCCGACTCCGCCTGCCGCGTATAGTCTGTGCGCACGCCGTATTTTTCCAGATCCTTTTTCAGATTATCCCCGAAAAAATCGTTGCCGACATACCCGCAGAAATATGTGTTTGCCCCGGCCCTGGCGCTCGCTACGGCCTGATTTGCCCCCTTTCCGCCCGAATTGGTAAAAAAGTTCTCGCCGCGCACCGTTTCTCCCGCTTTCGGCCGGCGCGAAGCGTTGATCACAAGATCCATATTGATGCTGCCGAGCACATATACGTTATGCATTCTTCCC
>CALVXE010000118.1 GCA_944368795.1 uncultured Clostridia bacterium
GGAAGAACGCATGATACCAAAAAAATGGCATAAAATAAAAGCAAAGGCTTTACATCTTTCTTTTTTTATTATATAATAGGTGAAGAAGAATAAGGAGAGCCTTGGGGCGAAAACGCAGGTGAATTACATAGCGAGCGCATTGAAATATCTGTTCCGAAACTTCATATTTATCTTTGTGTTTGCCCTGATCCCTTCGTATTTTTTCGCAATGACGGCCGACATGAAAAACATGGCGGAGATCACCGATAAGATCTTCGCGCTCGATGCGGATTTCACGTTCGGGCAGATCTTTACCTTTCTTTCGCCGATCAACGCCCGCCGCTGGGTGTTTGCGCTCATATGTTTTGCGTCGCTCGCCGTATGCCTGCCCATGCTGCTCGGGTTTATCGAAAAGCACATGCGCATCGGCTCGCGTTCGTTTAAGGGCGTCGCGGGGAGATTCAATCACAATTTTTTGACGACCCTCTCCGTCATGCTCATCTTGCTGGCGGTTTACGAGCTTTGGGCGGTGATCGCCTCGGGCCTGATTTATGCGGAAACTCTGCTTTTAGGGGGGATCGCCTGTTATGCGGTCGCGCTGGCAACTTACCTCGGCATGGTCGCGCTCATGTGTTATTTGGCCTCGATCTTTTTGCTGTGGCTGCCCTGCCTGCAGATCACGGGGTACAATTTCGTGGACGCGCTTTCCTATTGCAACCAGCTGTACGTAAAGAAGAGGGCAAAGCTGTTCCTTGCGGTATTCGTTCCGTGCCTGGCCGGGGTCGTGCTCCAATTTGCCGTGGCAGGGCTGAATCTTGCGGATCATGTGCGCTTTCTTGCCTTTGTGCTGATGGAACTGATCTATCTGTTCCTGATCCTGTATTATTGCATACTCATGTTCGTTTCGTATTTCGATATGGCGGGAGAGGAACGCATGGACCTGAAGAAAAAATTCTGAGCGGGGGATACGGCTTTGATCTTTAAAAATGCGTTCCATTTGCTGATCGACAACTTTAAATTGAATTTCAAGTTTTTGCTCTACAAGATCATCGTGGCGGTCATCACGATCGCGCTCTGCGCCGCGTTCGTCTATCCTACGCTGCACATGATATTCAGCAGCGATGCGTTTAAATCGCTGTTGGAGCTGTTCGGCGATTTCTTTAAAGCGCTGATTTCGGGCGACGTCGAGTTTTTGCGTACGTTTACCGAAAATCTGCAGGAACAGGCTTCGGCGTTTCTCACTTTTTTGCAGGACAAGACGCCGAACGTTGTGTTTTTTGCCGTCGCCCTGGTGCTGATCATGCTGATTTCCCGCTTTTTGGGAGGGATCGGCAACTTTGTGTTCGGCAAGCTGATCGACGATAAGATGTCGAGTTATGCCAAAACATCCTTTTCTTCCGCTTTCATCAGCAATTTGGGAAAGGGCGCGCTTTGGCAGTTGGTATACGTTCCCCTGACGTTCATCTACGACGTTTGCGTGCTCGCACTCTGTTTCCTCGTGTTTTTGCTTCTGCTGAACGTGATCGCCGTCGGGTTCGTCGCCTCGATCGCGGCGCTGATGGTTTCGGTGGCGTTGCTCCTGTGCTCGCAGGCGGTCAAACTCACTCTTTTCAGCAACGTCGTGCCTTCGATGGTGGCAGATAAATCCAATCTGCGCACGGCGATGAAAAAGAGCTTTTCCTTTGATAAGGAGAGGTTCGGCACCCTTTTCTGCAACTATCTGGCAACGTCCGTGCTGATTTGGTGCATCAACGTCCTGTTTGCCGTCGTATCTTTCGGCGCGGCGCTGCTGATCACCATTCCCATGTCTTATCTCATGCTGATCTGCATACAGTTTGTCAGCTACTATTCGTACGGAAAGAAGAAGTATTTCCTCACAAAAGATCAAATCGTCGCACCCAAAGAGGAAAAGAACGAAGAAAATTTTTACGACGATTTTGAATTGTGATCGTTCGCTTATAACGGCGGCGCGAAGCAACGCCGTCCGTTCGTTGTTTTTATTTTGTCGGAGGTTTTTTTATGGATTATCAATCTGTATATCGGTCATGGCTGAATAATCCGGCGCTGAACGAGGAGGGAAAACAAGAACTCTCGTCCATAGCCGGCGATACGCAGGCGATCGAATACCGTTTCGGGGCGGAACTTGAATTCGGTACGGCGGGCATGCGCGGCATAATCGGATACGGCACGAACATGATGAACGTATATACCGTGCGCAGGGCGACGCAGGGATTGGCGGAGTATGTGAAATCGTTGGGGGGCGGTGCTTGCAAACGCGGCGTCGTCATTTCGTACGATACCCGCCGCAAATCGGACGAATTCGCGCGCGCGGCGGCGGAAGTCCTCGCCGCAAACGGGATCACGGCCTGGCTGTACGGCGACGTTCACCCTGTTCCCATGCTTTCGTATGCGGTGCGCAGGCTCGGCACGGTGGCCGGCATCATGATCACGGCCAGCCATAATCCGAAGGAATACAACGGGTATAAAGTGTACGGCGAAGACGGCGCGCAGATGTCTCCGGAAGCGACGGACGTCGTCGTGAGCTATATCGAAAAGATCGGCGACTATTTTTCGGTGAAAGGGGTTCGGAATTCGCTCATCAAAAGCGTTCCCGCATCCGTCGATAAGAGTTATTACAAAAAGATCGCGAAGGTTTCTCTGTCGCGCACGGCGATCAAAAAGGTCGGGAAAGATCTTAAATTGGTCTATACCCCCGTGCACGGAAGCGGGTATATCCCCGTTACGACGATCTTGAAAAAGCTGAAGATCAACGTAACCGTGGTTCCGGAACAAGTCAAAAAGGATCCCGAATTTTCCACCGTCGAGGTGCCCAATCCCGAATTTAAAGAAACGCTTTCGATGGGTATCGCCCTCGCGCAGAAAATCGACGCGGACGTCGTGTTCGGCACCGATCCCGATTCCGACCGCCTCGGTGTGGCGATCAAAAACGACAAGGGCGAATTTGTCGCTTTATCGGGCAATCAGGTCGGCATCCTGCTTTTGGACTATATCCTGACGCGGCTGAAAGAAGAGAAAAAGCTTCCTGCGAACGGCGTCGTCGTCAAAAGTTTCGTAACCACCGGCATGGCGAAGGCGATCTGCGACGATTTCGGCGTGGAACTCGTCGACGTGCCCGTCGGGTTCAAGTTTATCGGCGAAAAGATAAAGGAATACGAAGAGACCAAGGCGCATACGTTTATTTTCGGCTTCGAAGAGAGCTGCGGGTATCTCCGCGGTACCGAGGGCAGCCGCGATAAGGATGCGGTCGTCGCCTCCATGCTGTGCGCGGAAATGGTATGTTACTATACCTATACGAAACAGTCGGTATACGGCAGGCTGATGGATATTTATTCCAAATACCAGTATGTGTTAGACAAGAACATCAGCATCAAGTTCGACGGGCTGAACGCGATGAAAGAGATGAATGCGCTCGTCGATTCTCTGAAAACGAAGAAGGTCGAAAAGTTCGATATATATAATGTTGTAGCGGTGCGCGATGATGCCGCCTCCGTGCGCAGGCT
>CALVXE010000119.1 GCA_944368795.1 uncultured Clostridia bacterium
GCCCGATAATGGAATACCCCTCTTTGCCCAGGCCGACGGCGTGCAGGCGGTCGACGATGTCCTTCATGCGGCAGGGCTGTTTGTTGATCAGGTATTCGCTCTCTCCGCTGCGGAACAGGCGGCGCGTGAACGCGACCTCCTCGTAATCGAGATCGGCAAACATGTGCGTCGAGTTGTCGAACGTGAGCGTTACTTCGCAGAAAGACTGGCTTTTGCGCGTCTGCGTGCCGCCGAAAATGACGTCCTGCATATTCGAGCCGCGCATCGTTTTGGCGGACTGTTCGCCGAATACCCAGCGGATGGAATCGGCGACGTTGCTCTTGCCGCAGCCGTTGGGGCCGACGATGCACGTTACGCCGTTATCGAATTTGATCTCGGTCTTATCCGCAAAGGATTTAAAACCGTTGAGTTCGACCTTTTTGAAATTCAAAGCGTTATTCTCCCCTGTTTTGTTTGAGTTGTTCCAATAAAATGCGGGCCGCGCGCTTTTCCGCCTCGCGGACACTGCCCCCTTCGCCGACGGCGCTGCGGCCGCCCCCTTCCGCGCGAACGGTAAAGCGGGGCGCGTGCGCCTCGCCCGACTGCGACAGGACGGCGTATACCGCCCGCGGCAGGCCCAAGGACTGCAGATATTCCTGCAGATCTCCTTTATAATTCGGCTCCGCATCGGCGTACGACGGGAGCGTGCGGTTGACGAACGCGCGCGCGGCGTCGACGCCGCCGTCGAGATAAATCGCGGCGACGAGCGCTTCGAACAGGCTGGAAACGGCCTTTTCGCCCGCGGTGCGCGAACCGTAAACGCGCAGAAAGGAATCCAGCCCCGCGGCGCGGACGGCGCTTTCGAGGGGCTTTGCCGACACGAGACGGATGCGCAGGGAAGTCATTTCCCCTTCCGTGCGGCCGCCCGCGCGGTATAAGGATTCGGCGACGATCGCGCCCAGGAGCGCGTCGCCCAGAAATTCGAGCCGCTCGTTGCTTTCTCCCCCGTGCGCGTTGGCGTACGAAGAATGGGTAAAACAGGTTTCGAGCAGCCGTTTATCGCGGAAGGAGTAACCGATCTTCCGCTCGACGGCGGCGGCGTCAAAGTTCACCGCCCACCTCCAGATCGACCCCTTCGAGCATGGTCTTTATCCTCTCCGTAAGGCTGCTCGCCGCGGCGTCGCGCGCCTGCAGAATGGACGCGCAGACGGATTCCGCCTTGCTCGAACCGTGCGATTTGACGACCACCTTTTCGATCCCCAAAAGCACGGCACCGCCGTATTTGCTGTAATCGAGCACCTTTTTGATCTTTTTGAAGGCCCCGCCCATGAAGAGCGCATAGCCGAGCTTGGCCCGGAACGAAGCCTTGATGTTCTGTTTGATGACGCTCATCACCGCGAGCGCCGTGCCTTCCGCCGTTTTCAGGGCGATGTTGCCCGAAAAGCCGTCGCATACGGCGACGTCGATGTCGCCGCTCATGATATCGCGCCCCTCGACGTTGCCGACGAAATTGATGTCTTTGAGCGTCTTTAAAAGTTTGTACGATTCCTGGTGCAGAGGGTCGCCCTTATGGTCTTCGGTGCCGTTGGTTACCAGCCCCACGCGCGGATTTTCAACGCCCGCCGCCTTTGCGTACGCCGTGCCCATGATCGCGAAATGCGCGAGGTTGACGGGCTTGCATTCGGCGTTCGCGCCCGCGTCGATGATGAGGACTTTTCCGCCTTTCGCCGTGGGCAGAGCGGGGCATACCGCGGGGCGGGAAATGCCGCGGATGCGGCCGACGCGCAGCAGCGCGCCCGTGAGGACCGCGCCCGTGGAGCCCGCGGAGACGAAACCTTTTGCCTCTTCGTCTTCTTTGAGTATTTTCAGCGCCACGACCAGGGAGGAATCCTTTTTCTGACGGATCGCCACGGTGGGCGCGTCGTCGTTGGTGATGACCTCCGTGCAGTGCACGATCTCCAGACGGGACGCGTCGTATTTCTGCCCGGAAAGGCTGTTTTTGATCTTGCCCTCGTCGCCCGTGAGGACGACTTTGAGCGCCTTATCCTGTTCGAGCGCCGCGAGCGCACCCTTTACGATCTCCTGCGGGGCGTTGTCGCCGCCCATCGCGTCTACTACGATTTTTATCATAAAAATCCTCCTTCGCGCGAATCCCGCAAAAGAGATGCGGCGATTCGCTTTGTTTCAGAGAAAACATGCGGACACGCCCGCTTCGCCGGCGAACCGCCCGTGTTTTCTCTCTTTGCGCGCTTTTTTAAGGACTCGCCTATTATAGAGCGCCGTGCAAATTCACTCTTTCCGCATTTGCCCTTCGGCATATCGGGGGCAAATGCAATTGCAAGTTGTTATTTTAATAATTATCGCGATCGCGCGTCCCGAAACCGCTGTTTTGGATTAGCGCACTCAATTTGTCGCATACTTGCGACATCTGCCGTTTCCCGTAAACGGGAACCCTCGGCAGGGCAGCGGGCTACGCCCTCGCACAGCGGGTGAATGCGCCGCGCGTATTTTGGTGTGCCCTTAAGAATAACGGGGTCCCCGAAAATCGCAACGCGCGAAGCGGTGTGAGATTTTTGGGGATAAGGAGCAACAAGTGTACGAGGGCGTGGCGGCAAACAGAGCGAGCCGCCACGCCCTCCGTCGCCTTGTTGCGACGTGGCATGAGGGCAGAGCCCGCAAACTCACGGAAAAAGATTTTATCGGCTTAAAACTTTTTGCGTGAAACCTTTAATACTCCAGGTTCCCCACCGTGCGCGGGAAGGGAAGCACGTCGCGGATGTTGGAAATGCCCGTCAGGTACATGACCATGCGCTCGAATCCCATGCCGAAGCCCGCGTGCACCGTGCCGCCGTAACGGCGGAGGTTGATATACCACCAATAATCTTCCTCTTTCAGCCCCAGCTCTTTCATGCGGGAAAGGAGAACCTCTTCGCGCTCTTCCCTCTGCGAGCCGCCGATCAGTTCGCCGATGCCGGGAACGAGGAGATCGCAGGCGGCGACCGTTTTGCCGTCGTCGTTCAGGCGCATATAGAAGGCCTTGATCTCTTTGGGATAATCGATGAGGAACACCGGCTTTTTGAAGTGCTGTTCGGTGAGGTAGCGCTCGTGTTCGCTTTGCAGATCGCACCCCCAATAGACGGGAAATTCGAATTTATCCTTTACCTTTTCCAAGATCCCGATCGCATCGGTGTACGGCAGGCGGACAAATTCGCTTTGCAGGACGTTGTTCAGGCGTTCCGCGAGCCCCTTATCGACAAAGCTGTTCAGGAACGCGAGCTCGTCTTTGCAGCTTTCCTGCACGTACGAGATGACGTACTTGACCATCGCTTCCGCCACGTCCATATCCCCCGCGAGGTCGCAGAAGGACATTTCCGGCTCGATCATCCAGAACTCCGCCGCGTGGCGGGTGGTGTTGGAGCGCTCGGCGCGGAAGGTGGGCCCGAAGGTGTAGACGTTGGAAAACGCCATCGCGAA
>CALVXE010000120.1 GCA_944368795.1 uncultured Clostridia bacterium
CATCGAAAAGGCGCAGGAAGCGGTTACCGAAGAACAGGCGAAAAAGATGGAGAAAAAGCTCCGCGAAGCCTCTTTTACGCTGGAAGATTACCTCGAACAGTTCGAATCGCTCAAAAAAATGGGCGGTATCGCGTCGGTAATGGGCATGATGCCCGGCATGAGCAAGCTGAAAATCAAAGAGAGCGATTTCGACGAGCGGAAAATCGAAAAGGTCAAAGCGATGATCCTCTCCATGACGAAAAAGGAGCGCGAAAAGCCGGAGATCATCAACTCGTCGCGCAAAAAGCGCATCGCCGCCGGGTCCGGCACCACCGTGCAGGACATCAACCAGCTTTTAAAACAATTCGAACAGACCAAACTGATGATGAAGCAATTCAAAAACGGCAAACGCCTGCCGTTCATGCGGTAAAAGCAGAGCTCCCGCCGGGAGCCGCAGTTCTCATAGAGAATTTTATCGCGGTGAAAGAAGTACAGCGCACTGAACCTTGCGAGCAAGGCAGTGCGCTTTTGTCAATAAAATAATTGGAAGATAACCGGATAATTTTGCGGTTGTGCCGAAAACTATGCAAAATCATTTATTATAGTTTTGGGAAGTGTTGTCGGAGCATTGTCGGTATTGGATGTTTGTTCGATAATAGTTTTTTTACGGCGAAAGGAAAATAAATTATAAGTGATCGACCAACAAACCTTTGGGGGCAGCCGTTAACGGCTGCCCCCAAAAGGTTTATAAAGTTCAATGAATCAGGTTTTCGGGATATAGATCTTCAGCGCGGCGCTCGCGGCTTCTTCCTGCCCGGTCAAAACGGGCAATCCGATTTTCGAAATGTTGAAAGCCCTGTATTGCAGACCGTACCACCATTCTTCGGTTACGATCGTCATCTGTTTGGAGGTGTTGCCGGGGCGCGACGCCTGCTTTTCGTCTTCGGCCCACGCTTCGGGGCGGTACTGCCATCCTTCTTCCAGGACGATAACGCTGCCTACGGGCAGGTCTTCTTTTGTAAAGCGCTTGCTTGCAAAAAACTTGGAGCTGAGCGCCGCATTGTCGGTGATAGGGGTGTTGAAATTGGTCGCGAGTGTCGAATCGTAGAACCCGCCCGTCAGTTCGAGGTCGACGAGTTCGTAATCGTTTTCCAGGTCGGGTTCGCTCTTTTCGACGTACAGATCTGCGGGAACGTACAGTTTCAATGCCGAAAGCACGGTCTCTTCGTCTACGTCGGTGAGCGAGGCGTTGTTCGTTTTTGCCAGATTGAACGCGCGGTAAATGGAATCGCCCCACCATTCTTCGGTAACGTCAACGCGGTAAATGCTGACAAGCCCGGGGCGCGAAGACTGCGGCGCATTGTCTGCCCATGCTTCGGGGCGGTATTGCCAGCCGTCTTCCACGATGATCACGCTTCCGACGGGAAGATCTGCTTTCGTGAGGCGCTCGGTTACGTAAAACTGTTTGCTGTTCGGGGCGTTTTCGATCAGGATATCGTATTGTTTCGCATCCTGCGAATTGTAGTAGGCGAAGGGGGTGAAGTCGGGGTCGATCAGCACATATCCTTCCGGGTCGAACACGGGCCGTTCCGTATAATCGGAAGTCGTTACGGCAAACGGTTCCGCGACCGCATTCTCCGCCGCTTCGATCGCGACGGCCTTGTAATCGCTGTTCACGTTTGCGGGCGCATAGGCGATGTTTTCGACCGAAAGCCCCGTCAAAGTGCGGATCAGGGTCAAACCCGCGATGTATCTGCCGAAATCCATCGTAAGGTGATAGCCGTCCCGCGTAAGCGTATCGCCGACAAAGGAAGTCCTCGCGTTTTGGATCGCGGTGCCGCACGGGATCACTTTGGAAAAACTGTCGTTCGGGCAAATTTTATTTTGAACGGTCTGAACGATCATTTGATACATCGTCATCTGATCGTTATTATAATTGGGGAATGCGGAGTGCGTGCTGTCTCCCTGGTATGCCCAGGTCATGTTCCATACAAGCTGCGCGTGGGCATTGGAAGGCAGTTTCTCCGCCACGTAATCGGCCAGTTTCTGTACGTTGGAATAGGTGCTTTCCATGCCGCTGTCTGCGCTTGCCTGCTGCAGCGAAACGAAATCCCAATCCTGCAAAGCGATCGCGTCGCCCATTTTAAAATTCGGTTCCGTATTCCATGTTCCGTCTATGTTGATGCGGAATTCATAAGCGGGCGCGTCGTTTTGGGCGTTGGAGTAATGCGTATCCAAAGAACATCCTCCGATATACAGATTTCCCAAACAAATTTCTTCGACGCCGAGACTGTCGGCGATCTGCCAGGCATATTCCATCGTATCGTCGGAAAAGCTGTTCCCGATCGTCAGGATCTTTAGCGCGCCGTCGTCGTCCCAGGAATAAACGGGCTGCAGTTGTTCCGCTACGGAAACGGAATAGGTTGCGGAAATATCGTAACCGTTCAGTTTTACCGCAATCGTGTACGTTCCCGCTTTGTCTTTATCGTAGTTTGAAGAGTCGCAGGTATATTCGCTCTTTTGCGCGGTGCGCTGCGTGTCGTCGGACATGGTTACGGTAACGGTCAGCCCCTCGCTCGTGAATTCTTCGCCGAAGGCAAAAGCCGTTTTCATGCCGCTGAGCGCGATGCTTTCGGGTACCGCTTGCTCTTCCTGATTCTTGCCCGGTTCCTCATCGTCCGTTTGCGGCGGCGTATCGGCGCATCCCGCGAATGCGAACGCGCACATCGCGAAGATCACGACCAGCAGACAAAGGATCGATCTTACTTTTTTCATGTTTTCCTCCTCATTGTACTTTTTCGGCTTGACTTGCCTTTATGCTATGATTATAATTGAAAACATAGATTTATTCAATAGAATTTTTAAACTAAAAATTCGCATATTTAAACCTAAGAGGCGGGAAAAACATGGCTGTGATCAAGATGAAGTATTCGATTTATGAAGGGGAAACGGATACGCTCCATTTTTTGGCGGTGCCGCAGGATAAAAAACTGTTTTATTACGCGACGAGCGCCGGGCGCGAAAGTTTGAAGCGCGATTATTTTATGGAGAGGGAAGACATCAATATTTATATGATCAATTACGTCGTGCGCGGCAGGGGAACGCTTCGCGTGGGCGAACGGGCTTTTGAGCTGCGGCAGGGCGATCTGTGCTTTTTACACCTCGCCGAACATTCGATCTTTTTCCCCGCGGAAGATAAAATGGAGATCGTCTATTTCCATGTGCTCGGCGGGCAGACGCAGGAGATATACAGCGCTTTTATCGAAAGAGGGGATTATGTTCTCCATGATGTGCCGGAAAAATTGATGACGGACTGCTTCGAAAAATTTTCCGCGGCCGTGGGGGAGCCGGGCGGGTTTTACGAACAGTCTCGCATCCTCTATTTTTTGCTGACGGAAATATTGCGGCTGCGCGACCAAAAG
>CALVXE010000121.1 GCA_944368795.1 uncultured Clostridia bacterium
GAGGCGGCGCAGGCCGCAAAACAAAAGCAGTTCCTACTTGTCGGAAATTTATCTTTAAGATACCCGATAGAAAGTAGGCAGTATGCCGCAAGGCAGAAGGTTCGCTACTTTTCAGTTCCATATCCGCGCAAGGATTCCGTATATCGGCTTTGCTGCCGTGTGCGGACAAAGAAGCGTTTTCCGGCGGATTTTCGTAATATCCGTCAGAACAATATATATTAAAGAAAAGCAAGCGATAGCTGTACTGAAGGGTATTTACCCTTACAAAAACATTTCACGAAAATTTGCGAATATCGTTCACAAATTTTCGTGGATTCCAAATCAATTTAAGGAGGACAAATTATCATGCCCAGGAGAGGCAACGTACCGAAAAGAGACGTTCTGCCCGATCCCGTATACGGGAGCAAAGTCGTCGCGAAACTGATCAATCAGATCATGCTCGACGGCAACAAAGCAACGGCGCAGAAAATCGTATATGAAGCTTTCGACATGATGAAAGCCAAACTCAACCAGGATCCTTTGGAAATCTTCAACCAGGCAATGGCGAACGTCATGCCTGTGTTGGAAGTTAAAGCCCGCCGTGTCGGCGGTGCAAACTACCAGGTTCCGATCGAGATCCGCCCCGAACGCCGCCAGACTCTCGCGATCCGCTGGATCGTCATCAATACGAGAAAGCGCAGCGAGCGCGAAATGAGCAAGAAGCTCGCGGCGGAACTGATGGACGCCTTCAACAATACGGGCGGTTCCGTCAAGAAGAAAGAAGATACGCACCGCATGGCGGAAGCGAACAAGGCGTTCGCTCACTTCCGGTGGTAAAAGGAGAAGCATATGCCCAGACAATTTGGTCTTGACGTTACGAGAAACATCGGTATCATGGCGCACATCGACGCGGGCAAAACCACGACGACCGAGCGTATCCTGTTCTATACGGGTAAAACGCATAAGTTGGGCGAAACGCATGAAGGCGCGGCTACCATGGACTGGATGGTACAGGAACAGGAGCGCGGCATTACGATCACGTCTGCCGCTACGACCTGCACATGGAAAGGCCACCGCATCAACATTATCGATACGCCGGGCCACGTCGACTTCACGGTTGAAGTAGAGCGTTCCCTGCGCGTTTTGGACGGCGCGGTCGCTACCTTCTGCGCAAAGGGCGGCGTAGAGCCGCAGTCGGAAACGGTTTGGCGTCAGGCGGACAAGTATAAGGTCCCCCGCATCGCATACGTCAACAAAATGGATATCAACGGCGCAAATTTCGATAACGCCGTGAAAATGATGCGCGAGCGCCTCGGCACGCGTGCCATCCGCATTCAGCTTCCCATCGGCAAGGAAGATACCTTTAAGGGTATCGTCGACCTCATCAATATGAACGCCGAGATTTATAAAGATGACCTCGGCAAAGAGTTTGAAAAGACGGAAATCCCCGCCGACATGATGGAGGATGCGAAAAAGTATCGCGCCGAACTCGTCGAAGCGGTCGCCGAACAGGACGACGAGCTGATGGAAAAATACTTCGAGGAAGGAGATCTTTCCGTCGAAGATTTGAAAAAAGGTCTTCGCAAAGCGACGATTTCGATGGCGGTTACGCCCGTTTTGTGCGGGTCCTCTTACCGCAACAAGGGCGTGCAGTTCCTGCTCGATGCGATTGTCGACTATCTGCCTTCCCCGCTCGACGTCGATCACGTAAAGGGTATCAACCCCAATACGGGAGAAGAGGAAGAGAGGAAAACTTCGGACGAAGAGCCGTTCGCAGGGCTCGCGTTCAAGATCGCGGCGGATCCGTTTGTCGGTAAGCTCGCTTTCTTCCGCGCGTATTCGGGCGTACTGGAATCCGGTTCGTACGTTTACAACAGCACCAAACAGAAAAAAGAACGCGTCGGCCGCCTGCTCCAGATGCATGCGAACCACCGCGAAGAGATCCCCATGATCTATTCGGGCGACATCTGCGCCATCGTCGGTCTGAAAGAGACGGGCACGGGCGATACGCTGTGCGACGAAAAGCATCCCATCGTTCTCGAACAGATGGAATTCCCCGAACCCGTTATCAAAGTTGCCATCGAGCCGAAAACGAAGGCCGGTCAGGAAAAGATGACGCTTGCGCTCGTCAAACTGGCGGAAGAGGACCCCACGTTCAAAACGTATACCGATACGGAGACGGGGCAGACCATCATCGCCGGTATGGGCGAGTTGCACCTCGAGATCATCGTAGACCGCTTGCTGCGCGAATTCAAAGTAGAAGCAAACGTCGGTAAGCCTCAGGTCGCTTATCGCGAGACCTTCCGCAAAGCAGTGGATGCCGAGGGCAAATATGTCCGTCAGTCGGGCGGTAAAGGTCAGTACGGTCACTGCAAACTGCGCCTCGAACCTTTGGAACCCGGTTCCGGTTATGAATTTGTCGACGAAACGGTCGGCGGTTCCATCCCGAAAGAATATATCCCCGCCATCGACAAAGGTATTCAGGAAGCGGCAAAGAACGGATTCCTTGCCGGTTACGAAGTTGTGGATTTCCGCGCGGTCGTATACGACGGAAGTTATCACGAAGTCGACTCGTCCGAAATGGCGTTTAAAATTGCAGGCTCCATGGGCTTTAAAGACGGCTTAAAGAGGGCGAACCCCGTTCTTCTCGAGCCGATCATGAAGGTTGAGATCGTAACGCCTGAAGACTATTTCGGCGATTTGATGGGCAACGTTTCTTCCCGCCGCGGCACGATCACGGGCACGGAAGACCGCAACGGCGCAAAAGTTATCGATGCGCAGATCCCGCTTTCGGAAATGTTCGGCTATGCGACCGACCTTCGTTCGCGTACGCAGGGCAGGGGTCAGTTTACAATGCAGTTCTCGCATTATTCCGAAGTACCCCGTTCGATTTCCGAAAAAATCATCGGCGAGCGCGGCAAGAAAGCGGAATAAGGTTTTCGTTGCAGGATTTGAAAATTTTTTCAAAAAAACGCGCAAAAAGATTGATATTCTTTTTAATTTAAGTTATAATTATAATTGCTTGTATGAGCCGCTAATCTTATTAATGATAGATAGCTGCAAGAGCCGAACCGTTTTCGGCGCACAAGTTATCATTAAAAATAAAAATTATTTGGAGGAACGAAAATGGCTAAGGCTAAATTCGACAGAAGCAAACCCCACGTTAACGTCGGCACGATCGGCCACGT
>CALVXE010000122.1 GCA_944368795.1 uncultured Clostridia bacterium
GCGATTTTGACGCGGTCCGCCACGCCGTTGCGCTCGGCATTGTGCGCGGCGCTTTTGACCGCGACGTAGTCGATATCCGTCATGTAGGCGAACTTCGCGCCCAGTTTGACGGCGGCGATGCCCAGAATGCCGCTTCCGCAGCCGACATCGACGACCGTATCCCCCGGCCGAAGGTATGTTTGCAGAAGTTCGAGACACATGGACGTCGTTTCGTGCTCGCCCGTGCCGAACGCCATGTTCGAATCCAATTTGACGATCGCTTCGCCTTCCTTGGGTTCGTATGCGATCCATTCGGGACAGACGACGACGCGCCCGCCGATGTGCAGAGGGCGGAAATGCTTTTTCCATACGTCGATCCAGTCGTCCCCCTCGATCTCGCGGCGGGCCGTTTCCAGCGTGCCGAGGTCGAAATATCCCTTGCTGCGCTCTTGCAGAAGTTCGAGGTCGGCGCGGATGGAGCGGATATCCTGTTCGGCGATATCCAGCGGAAGATAGCACTTGACGAGAACGTCTCCCCCGCTTTCGGCGAGGCCGTCGTCCATGTAATCCCAAAAAGTGCGCTTATCCTTTTGCAGGGCGATGATATCGTTTACGTCGCAGACGGTAACGCCGTAATTGGTATAGTTCCAAAAGATATCGGCGACCAGATCGCTGCCTTCCGTAGTCGTGTGCACGGTATATTCGATGAATTTCATTCGCTCTTCTCCTCACTTTTTTCCGATTGTCGTGGAGTGCTTTCCCCGCTTTCGC
Source organism: uncultured Clostridia bacterium (assembly GCA_944368795.1). Classification (GTDB taxonomy): domain Bacteria; phylum Bacillota; class Clostridia; order Christensenellales; family Borkfalkiaceae; genus Borkfalkia. The sequence goes on from CALVXE010000122.1 coordinate 751, forward strand.
CGAGGGCTGCCGCCTCCGCGGACTCTTCTTCCGCGATGATCTGCGCCGCTTCGCAGTCTTCGGGCAGATCGACGATGTCTTCATGCTTGTTTTCGAGTTTGATGCGGCGGAACTGCTTTTCGGTGAGGATCACCTTGTTTTCGAACCACATCGGTTTGCGCTTCATGCCGATATAGGCGATGACGCAGACGATCAGGCAGCCGATGACGTTGACGATCATATCCGTCATCGAATCTTTCAGGCCGCTGCCGTAAGAAGGATTCGTTACGTACGATCCGTCGGGAAGCTGCGTGAGGCCGTCCTGCCAGCGCTGCATGTTCATGCCGAACAGCCTGTCCATGCCGAATTCGACCAGTTCCCAGACGTATTCGACCGTCATGGTGAAGCAGAAAGTGAACAGGACGATGAAGAAGGGGGAAAGTTTGACTTTTTTATCTTCGGAATTGTTCAAGAGCCAGACGACCGAAAAACTTAAAATGGCAAAGATGACCCCTCCCGTGGTATGCAGGATCTTATCGTACAGGAACACGTTGTCGTACGCGCGGTAAATTTCGCCGAGCACGAAATGCGCGAACGCGAACACGTACAGGGTGATCGTGATAAAGTTCGGGATATAACAGCGGAATTTTTTGGAGACGATGCGCGGGACGTTGAACACGACGAGCGCCCCGACGCATTGAAAGATATGGTTTACGGTGATATCCAGCCCGCGCGAATCGTCCACGAAAAACAGTACGAGCGAACCGATCGCAGTCAGCAGGGTAACCGCCTGCAGGATATAGTTGAGGATCAGGGTGCGCCTGCCCTTTTTGCGCAGGGCAAGCAGGACCTCTTCTTCCTCTTCGGGCAGTGCCCTTTCCTCTTCGAGTTTCGCCATACTCCCTCCGTTTATTTGAAATACCAATATTTTAACCGTTTTTTCCGTATTCGTCAACCGTTTGACGGATGCGCACAGAGCTGCGGCGGGATACAGTTATATAACAAACGAAACAGGCACGCCCGTTCGTGCGGGCGTGCCTGCCGCCGCGGCGCCGAAGCGCCGTTCAGTTTTTATAGGGATCGACGCCGTACATCGCCTGCATATTGTCGCGGAAAGCGCGCATCTTTGCCGTCTGCTTCATATCCGTTTCCGCGTCGAACTGCTCGATTTCTCGCTTCTGTTCGCGCGTGAGTTTGGAAGGGACTTCGACGACGACCGTGATGTACATGTTGCCCGTGCCCGTGCGCGTTTTGATGCCCTTGCCCCGTACGCAGAACACCGTTCCGCTCTGCGTGCCTTCGGGGATGAGATATTCAAACGTTTCGTCGATGCCGGGAACTTTTACTTTGCCGCCGAGAGCCGCCGTTTTAAACGAAACGGGGAGTTCGACGTACAGGTCGCGCTCTTTTCTCTTAAAGATCTTGTGCGGTTCGACGCGGAATATGACGATCAGATCGCCCGGGGCGCCGCCTTTAGAGGACGCCTGGCCGTAGCCCTTTTTGCGGATGTAACTGTTCGTATCCGCGCCCGCGGGGATATTGAGGGTTACCACCGTCTCTTTGCGGGTATATCCCTTGCCCTTGCAGTCCGGGCACATCTCGGTGATCTTTTTGCCGGTGCCGCCGCAGGCGTCGCAAACCGCCATGCGGATGGTCCTTCCGAACAGGGTATCCTGCGTATAGCGGACCTGACCCGTGCCTTTGCACTTTTCGCAGGTCTTGTACGCGGTGCCGTTCTTCGCGCCGGTGCCGCGGCAGCTTTGACAAGGCTCGTTGCGCGAATAGCGGATCTCTTTCGTACAGCCCTTCGCCGCGTCGAGAAAACTGAGCACCACTTCGCGGGTGATGTCTTCGCCCTGTTCGGCGCTCGCCGAAGAGGCCGTTCCGCCGCCGAAACCGGAAAAGAAATCGCTGAATATATCCGAAAAACCGGAAAAGCCGGAAAAACCGCCGCCGAAACCGGAAAAGCCGCCCGCGCCGCCGCGCATCCCGGGATGGTCGAGCTCGTAATCGTACGCCGCGCGCTTCTGCGGGTCGGAAAGGACCTCGTTGGCCTCGTTGACCTCTTTGAATTTCGCCGCCGCGTTCGCATCGTTCGGGTGGAGATCGGGATGATATTGTTTGACGAGTTTGCGGTAGGCGGATTTGATTTCGTCTTCGGTGGCCTTACGGCCGACGCCCAATATCTCGTAATAATTTTTATCTGCCATAATTATATCCTTTACACAAATTGTTTCGAGCTGTCGAAACAATTTGTCGTAATTTCAGGAAAACCCCAATGTTCGCCGTTTCTAAAACGGCTCTGCATTCGGGTTTTCCTCTGCGGCACGCCTTTTAAGGGCACACCACACTACGCGCGCCGCATTCACCTTTCCTGCAAAAGCAAAAGTTTTTGCAAATAAGGG
>CALVXE010000123.1 GCA_944368795.1 uncultured Clostridia bacterium
CTTGAGGGGCTCGCATTCGGATTTTTCCTCTTCGCCGCCGATGTAGGGGATCACGTTGTCGATGATCTCCGGCATGCGGTCGAACGTTTTGCCCGCGCCGCTGATCGCCTGGTAGGTGCATACCGCCGCGCACTTTACGCCGTATTTCAGGAGGGGGTGCAGGGCGGGAACGTAGCTCTGCAGAGAGCAGTTGCTCTTGACCGCGATAAAGCCGCGTTTGGTGCCGAGGCGCTTTTTCTGCGCGCCGATGATCGCGGCGTGGTCCGGATTGATTTCCGGGATGATCATCGGAACGTCGGGCGTGCCGCGGTGCGCGGAGTTGTTGGAGATGACGGGAACTTCCGCCTTGGCGTACTTTTCTTCGAGCGCGCGGATCTCCTCCTTCTTCATGTTGACGGCGCAGAACACGAAGTCGACCGCGGACGCGATCTTATCGACGTCTTTTTCCGCGTCGAGGACGACCATATCGGCAAATTTTTCGGGGATGGGGGAAGTCATCGCCCAACGGCCCGCGACAGCGTCGCGGTACTTTTTGCCTGCGGAGGCGGGGGAAGCCGCCAGTGCCGCGACTTTGAACCAGGGGTGATTTTCGAGCAGGAGGCAGAAGCGCTGCCCGACCATGCCCGTTGCGCCGATAACGGCTACGTTATACGTTTTCATACTAGCTCCTTATGTTGGAAAATTTTTACAAGATGACAGGGCGCACGCATTTGTCCGGCGGAGCCTGTAAACAGCGGGAAGGACGCGGCTGCCGCGGCGCCGAAAATAAATCCGCGCGGCGCCGAACGGCGCCGCGCGGAGAGTTGTGCAAAACGTGCCGGGGAACGAATGCGCACCCCGCGAATGATTTGCCGTTTAGTTCTCCACGCCAGCGGTGACAGTCGCGCGGGTATTCTCCCGTGCGCCCGGCGGCGGCTTTGCGGTTTTCGGCCGTGCCTCGGCGGAGATGCCCTTTCCTTTTGCCGGGGAAAACCGCTCCCCGCGCGGCAAAAGTACTCTTGCTCGTCCGCTCCTCTATTCAGCATATGAATTTTATCATACTATCACGCAAATGTCAAAGAATTTTTTTTGTTCGACGCAAGAATTTTAATTGAAAAAATTTCCTCTTTGCGCTATAATGAGATATAACCATTAAACGGATGATTCCGTATGCGGAGGCGATATGGCGCAGCAAGGCGAAAAGAAAGGATTTATAGCACGCATGCTGGAAGGAAAGGAGCGCGACGAGGAATACGCGCGCAGTACTTTGCCTACCAGCCGCTGGGGGCTTTTTTGGGATATATTTAAGGGCAGGTTTTCTAAACTCGTGATCGTGAACCTGCTGATGCTGATCTTTTTTATACCGATGATCTTAGTCGTCGTGTTCCGCATCGTTTACGTGAACGTGCAGGCGACGCTGATGCCCTTTTCCGCGTGGCTGGGAGTGGGGTACCCCGCGATGCCGAACCTCGAAGGGATGCCGCAGCAGCTGCTCCTCTCTTCGAACATGCAGTTCGGGCTGCTGGTGATCGTCGCCGCGCTGATCGCGGCGGTCGGCATTTCGGGCGGGATGTACGTGATCCGCAACATGGTGTGGACGGAAGGTATTTTCGTCGCGAACGATTTTTGGCGCGGGATCAAGATCAATATCGTCAACGTCCTGCAGTCGGCGCTGTTTTACGGGTTTTTTCTGTACCTGTTCGTGATTTCGATCTCCTGGTCAAACTGGATGCTCGCCACCGGAGCAGGAAACGACGTTCTGATCACCATCTCGATGGTCGTTTCGTATATAGCGATCGCGATCATAACGATGATGTTCCTGTGGATGCTTTCCATGGGAGGAAATTATAAGCTGAAATTTTTCCAGCTTTTGAAAAATTCCTTCCTGATGACCTTCGGGCTGATTTTCCACAATATTTTCTTCGTCGCGCTGATGCTGATCCCGGTGATTTTGATGTTGCTCGGATCCTTCTTCCAGGTGATCGGCATCATCATCATGATTTTGTTCGGCATATCGTACATGCTCCTCGTGTGGTTCAACTATTCGCAGTGGGCGTTCGATAAATTCTTCGAGTCCAAGCGCGAGGGCGGCAAGGTCAACCGCGGCATTTACCCGAAAGGGAAGGGAGGCGATCAGAGCCGCGCGGTACAGGAGTACCAGGCGAACCTCGAAGCGGCGATGAGCGTCAAGTCCGATCTTTCGTCCCGTCCCATCAAACCGATCACGGACGATCTGAAAGTGTACGAATTGCCCGAATCTTTTTCGCGCGGCGATCTGAAAAAACTGCGCGAATCCAAAGAGCTGATCGCGGAAGATACCGAAAAGTACGTGGAAGAGCATAAGAACGACGAGAAGTACGTCGTTTACAATGCGCAGTTCGAGAAGAAGGAAGAAGAGGAGACGGAAAAGGACAAAAAGAAGGGCAAAAAAGGCAACAAGGCCAAGGACGGCAAATGATGCGCGGCGCATATACGGCGCTTGCCGATTGGTTCGAATATCTGAATTCCGACTGCGACTATGAACAATGGTCGCAGTACTTGTATCGGAAACTGAAAGAACGCGGGATCGTTTGCGGAAAAGGGTTGGATATCGGCTGCGGAAGCGGCGCCTTTACGCGCAGATTCGCGCGCATGGGCTTTTCGATGACGGGATACGACGCGAGCGAGGAGATGCTCGCGAAGGCGGAACGGCTGAACGCGGAAGAGGGGATATATCCCCGGTACGTGCTTTCGGACGCGCGCCGCGTCCGCGTATTGGGCGGGCAGGCGGATTTCGCCCTGTGCGTGAACGATTGCCTGAATTATATCCCGCCTGCGGACCTGCCCGCGGTGTTCGGACGCGTGTCGAAATGTCTGCGCAGGGGCGGGGTCTTTCTGTTCGACGTTTCATCTCCGCACAAGCTGCGCGACGTGATCGGAAACAACGTCTTCTGCGAGGACAGGGACGAGGTCGCGTACATGTGGTTCAACAAATTGTTTGAAGACCGTGTGGAAATGGAGATCACCCTGTTTGCCCGGCAAGAGGACGGGCGGTTTTGCCGCGGAGAAGAGAGGCATGTGCAGTACA
>CALVXE010000124.1 GCA_944368795.1 uncultured Clostridia bacterium
CATATTATTCCTCCGTGATGCCCGAAAGCATCGCCTGCCCGCAGGGGCGCGTGCAAATGAGATCCGCATATTTCACCAGCGTGGCCGTATACAGCGGCTTGCCGGGTACCTGTTTGAGAACGCGCCCGTCGTCGCCTTCCAGCCACTTCCAATCGCACAATTGATGCAAACAAAAATCGGCCGTATTCAGCAAATACATGGTACCCTTCGGGCAGAACCTGTCCGCCACGATCGGAATGCCGTTATATGTGATCGCCTTGTATCCCCCGTCGAGCACTTCGGTGTCCAGCTTCACGAACGAAGACGCGAATTCTTTCTGCAGAGCTCTCTTCACGCCCCAGCTGCACACGATAAAATCGACGCGGCTGCCAGCCGTCTCTTCCAGGCGGTCGATCGCCGTCTGAATGGCCGTTTCGCTGATTTTCCCGACGCTCGCCTTCATATACGGGATCATCCACTTGTGCGTCGAACGGTCGAGGCCGTACAGCGATCCCGTCGATTTGAATATCGCGCCCAATCCCGTCAATTCGAGATTATACGACCCCTGCACGCAGACCAGACAGCCTTCGGCCGCGCCCGTAAGCGCGCCGCCCGAAAGGGTGATCGTACTGCTGTCGCGGTCCACCGCCGTGATCCTGCGCGCGGAAAGCCCCGCGATATCGGCTCCCGCCGACGAGAGGATGTCCACCGTCATCCCCTCGATGACGTTCTGCACCGAATCCACGGTAACGTCGTTTCCGCTCACCGAAGAGACTTTGCAGAGCACGCCGCTGCCGTCGCCGAACAGCATGCGCCCGAAATTGAAGGAAGAGGCGCGGATGAGTCCTTCCATCTCCACGTTCAGCAAATTCACGAACGCGCCGGCATTGTTTTCGGAAGCGCGCACGGCTTTGTCGCTGATTTCGATCGTGCCGTACAGATTTTTCAGAGTCGTTACGAACTGTTCGTAATTGTTTCCGGCCGCCGCGGGCAGTTCCCCCTCTTCGGTGCCGGCGCCCACGCCGCCGTTTACGCCGTATTGCGCCAAACGGCGCACTTCTTTGCCCCAAACGTCCGCGGTCGATTGGCGGATCTTCGCCAACAACGGATTCGCGGCAGTATTCAACTGTTCGGCCACCACGCCGAGATACAAACTTTTCAAAGCGCTGTCCGCGCTCGTCATCGTTACCATATGTTTAATTAATCCTCCCGATATTTTCCGGCTGCCTGCCGGATGTTTTTTATTTAATTTTTCCGGCAAACGCTATACGTTTTTTCGGAACAGGTCGCGGGCGAGCCTGCCCGCTTCTTCCAAAGAACGGATCTTCGGCCGCGGCGCCGCCGCGAACGAGCCGCCTTCCGCCATGATGTAGGGCGCCCCTTCGCCGACGCAGTCGCGCACGATCTTCCGCACGTCTTCCGCCGTCAGCGCCGCGGCGCGATTCTCCTTCTCCCCCTGCTCTGCGGTCGGCTTTCCGTTTTCGCCCGCAAACTTCCCCTCCAATTCGCGCAGACGCTGACTGCGGCGGGTAAATTCTGCCTCCAGCGAATTGTACGCGTTCAGAAGGGCATCCACGCTCTTAAACTTTCCGAGATCCGCCGCCGCGCCTTCGCCTGTCTGAGCCTCCGCTCCCTGCGCCGCGGTCTGCCGCGCCATGTTTTCCTTCTCCAACTTGATTCCTCCCGTAAATTTTATTTTTCCGTGAAGCCGCCCGCTTTTCCGCAGGCGTTCTTCATTCCCGCTCAGCGGGCATCCCGCTTTTCCGCGGATCCCCGCTCTTTTTCCCGCATTTGTTCTTCGTGCGCCCGGATATGGTCCGTAAACCTCTCTTTCGCCCCCTTGTCCGCCCGAAACTCGTCGGACAGCAGAAAGCGCGTATGTTCGGAAATGTGCGCACCGTCGTCGTCATAACGGTCGACGGGCACCGCTTCCGCCGCCAAGCGCAGGTTTTCCTCCGCGGCCTTGTTCGCGTGCAGCGAATACAGCCCGCGGGCGCTGTCCAGGCCGCCGAATCCGAGCGCGTCGAGCACCCGCTCGCGCGTCTCGTCGGATATCTTCCCGTCCTCTCCCGCAAGCAGCCCCGTCCTGTACAGCTCGTAGATGAGCGAACGCCTCTTGGACGGCGAGGAAATATCCTCCGAATCCGTTTCGAACACCACGTCGTCCGACGAAACGTCGCTCGCCGAAAAGTAGTACATCTCCACCTTTTTCCCTTCCCCCGCCATGCGCATCAGGCGGTTGTTCCCCGCGAACTGCCGCATCAGCCGCAAAATGTGCTTGCCCGTCTTTTTGATCGCGCGCTTGATGCTGTCCGCCGTAACGGCAAGGCGGGTATCGTCCAGATCGATCAGCAGCTGCAGCCCCGTCGCGCTCGAAACGTTGGTGCGGTTGCGCGAATTGGAACTGATCTCGCTCACCCCGCTCACGAGTATGAATTCGTCCAACAGTCTCTCCTCTTCCGCATGGAATTCGGAGGGCATGCTGTCCGCGCCCAGCAGTTTCGGCGGCGTTGCCCCCTGCCGGTATACGATCACTTTGCCGGGAACGAGCCCCTCTTCGAGCAGCTCTTCGGTATCGACCGAACCGTCTTCCACGGCGACGACGCCCATCGTCAGGCGATTTAAAAACTCATGCTTGCGGTTTTTTACCGCGTTGAACGCCCTCTGCACGGGGATCATGCGGTCGATCACGCTCCCGCCGAAAAACGCGCCCGAAAATTCGATCGCGCACTGTTTTACGAAGGGATAGGTTCGCGCCCCGTTCTCCCCGTTCCGATAGGGCAGATCGCCGTAATGCACGAGCGCGTCGCCCGCCGTAACGATCAGCCTTCCGTTCGGGAATTCCGCATTCGGTTTTTCGTAATATTCCAGAACGAGCGCGCAGTTTTTCAGCACGTTGCGCGCATACGCGCCCTCGCCGCCCATAAAGTTCGACGCCGCCGAATAGGGCGAAAGGGAA
>CALVXE010000125.1 GCA_944368795.1 uncultured Clostridia bacterium
CGCAGGCGCTGAAGATAAAACCGTCGATTTCGAACTGCATAACGGGCACGTTTGACCGTTCGCCCGAAAAGTAGATCTGCCCCTGCCAATATTCGACCTTGCGCCAATAGGCGGACAGGGTAGCGCCGAGATATTTTATAAAGCTCTCGCGCGCGGTCCAGTGTGCGTAAAAATCGGCCGTGCTTTGGATTTCCGCCTTTTCCCGCGCGGTGAATTTATTGAGCACGGCGGGGCGCGCTTTCCCAGTCAGGCTTTCGCAATCCAACCCGACTTGCTTTTTTGCCACGGCAAGGGCGGTCATTTGCTTGCTGTGACTCAAATTGAACTGAATTTTTCCGCTATCCAGATAAGGTTTGCCGTTAATCGTTTTACAAATCGACGGATTTGGTATATTATAATATCTGCGCAGAATAAAACGGATGAATTCGTCCGATCCAATCGGATCGAGCGTATAATAAAGTTCTAACATAATTTAATTATAACACACATTTTCTATATTGCAAGTGTATTTCAAATTTTTTTAAAAGAGTTTCGGGAGGTTCGCATGCGAGGACAGAGAGCGAAAGAAAATTTTTACAAGGGCTATAACTGCGGACAGGCGGTTCTGCTCGCTTTTTCCGATTTGACGGGGTTAGACGAAAAGACTGCGCTGAAAATTTCCGCTCCCTTCGGCGGGGGCGTGGGAAGGATGCGCGAGATATGCGGCACCGTTTCGGGTATGCTCATGGTCGCGGGCCTGCTGTTTTATGACGCAGATCATGTAACCGCGGCGGAAAAATCGGCGCTGTATGCGCGAGAGCAGGAACTCGCGGCACGGTTCCGTAAAGAGTTCGGTTCCATCGTCTGCCGTGAGCTGTTGGCAGGCATCGGCGCGGACAGCTCTCCGCAGGCGGAAGAGCGGACGGAACAGTATTACAAGAAGAGACCGTGCCCCGAACTGTGCTTTGCGGCAGCCGAGATTTTGGAGGCGTATTTGCGAGAAGAAGGGATTTTGCCGCCCGAAGAGGAAAGAGGAGACGGACAATGATCTATACGGTTACTTTCAATCCCGCGCTGGATTACATCGTGCGCTTAGACGCGTTGACGGCCGGGGCGCTCAACCGCGCAAAGGAGGAACTTGTTATCGCGGGCGGCAAAGGGCTGAATGTATCGGTCATGCTGAAGAATTTGGGCGTTCCTTCCGTGGCTCTCGGCTTTATTGCCGGATTTACCGGCGAAGCGCTGCGCTGTTTTGCGGAAGAAAAGGGTGTGCGCACCGAATTTATTCGCGTGGACGGGGTGAGCCGCATCAATGTGAAGATCAAGGCCGAACGGGAGACGGAAATCAACGGCAGAGGGCCGGATATTCCCGGCTTCGCCCTCGAACAGCTGGAAAATAAATTGCAGGCGCTTCCGCGAAACGCAGTGCTCGTTTTGGCGGGCAGCATATCGGGAGGACTGCCGCAGGATACGTATGCCAGGCTATTGCAGGGGCTTCCCGATCATATCCGCGTGGCTGCGGACATGCCGGGTGATCTTCTCCGCACCGTTTTGCCCTTCCGCCCCTGGTTGGTAAAACCAAATCGCGAAGAATTGTGCGAGGTGTTCGGGCTCGTAGGATTGGAAACGCGTGAAGCGGCGCTGTATGCGCGCCGGCTGTGCGAACTGGGCGCCCGCAACGCGATCGTGAGTTTGGGGGACGACGGAGCGTTCGCTTATACGGAACGGGGAGAAGAATTTTTTATTCCCGCTTTTCGGGGCAGGGCACTGGATACCGTTGGAGCGGGCGATTCTCTGCTGGCGGGATTTATCGCGGCGAAAGAGCGAGGGGAATCGGACAGGGACGCGCTGCGCTTTGCGGTGGCGGCGGGCAGCGCGACCGCTTTCCGCTACGGGTTGGCGGAAGAAGCGGAAGTTTTGGATTTATTGAAACGACCGTGAATAAAGAGACATCGGCGGCCGATGACGGCTGTGGAACTAAAACGGCGGAGAACGGATCGGCTACGTCGTTTTTTGTCTTTATTGTACAGGCGCGGGGAAGAAAGCAGGTTATTGGCGGCGTAAAATAACAAACAGAAGTTCGGCGATCAAAGGAGGGAGGAAATTGAGCAGCTTCCTCGCAGATATGCATCGGTTGCGCCGAAAGGTGAACGTTTCGCTCAAAAAAAAGCAAAAAATAGCAAAAAAATGTTGAAAATGATTTGAATGCACCGTTGACTATTGCCGTTTTGTATGTTAGAATTGAAGAAAAGAAAATAAGGAGCTTACTTTTTTTATGATCAGGTATTCTCTCGATAAGAGCAAACAGGGGGTTGCGGTAAGCGAACATCTGTACGGTTTGTTTTTCGAGGACATCAATCAGGCGGCAGACGGCGGGCTGAACGCCGAAATGGTGATAAACAATTCCTTTGAATTTGAGTATCTGGCTTACGATGCGCATAACTGCACGGTGCCCGTAACCATTCGTCAGATGAAGGATAAATATTGGGATATATTCGGCGCAGGGCCGCATTATATTTCTACGGAGGGGGGGATGAACGCAAACAATCCTTCCTATTTGGTCATGTGCGTCGGCGGGATATACCGCGTCGAAAATCCCGGCTATGCCGTCGGGGCCTGGAATTATTACGGTATGGCGCTCGAAAAGGGTGAGACGTACGATTTCAGCATGTGGGTAAAGAGGCTGGGATTTGAAGGAAAGGCGGAAGTTTTTATCCGCGGAGCTCGTTCCGTTCTCACGACGAAGGCGGAGATATCCCTTTCGGGCAGCGACGGCGAATGGGTAAAGGTGCGCTGCTCGGTGAAAGCGCTCAAAACCGAACTCGGCAGGCTCGTCATCATCTTTAAAGGAAACGGGCATATCGGTATCGATTACGTATCGATGCTGCCTTCCAATGTATGCGGCGATCCGAGTAAATACAGGAGCGGCAGGCTCTCACCGCGAATCGTA
>CALVXE010000126.1 GCA_944368795.1 uncultured Clostridia bacterium
TCTGAAATTCTTTGTCATTGCTTACTCCTTGCTTTGTTCTTGCGGGAACCCCTGTTCCCTTATAATTGATAAAAGGGCCGAACAACCGTTCCGCCCTTATATACACTTATTTCCTCAAATCGAGACGGGAAATGATGTCCCTGTACTTTTCGATGTCTTTCGATTTGATATAATCGAGAAGACCGCGGCGCTGGCCGACCATTTTCAAAAGACCGCGGCGGCTGTGATTGTCGTGCGGGTGCTCTTTGAGGTGCTCGTTGAGGTGGTTGATGCGCTCGGTAAGAAGAGCGATCTGCACTTCGGAAGAACCGGTGTCTCCGTCGTGGCGCTTGAACTCGTCGATGATTTGGGTTTTCTTTTCCTTTTCCATTGTTTTTATACTCCTTGGAAATTTATTCACGCAAACAAAGTTCGGCGAGGAGAACCGCTCGGCCTTGATTGCGTACGTCATATAGTTTACCACAAATGCGCGAAAAAGTAAACAAAATATGCGCCGCCCCGCAAAATATTTTTGTATGTCCGATATACTTTTACTGTACAGCCGCCGAAACGGCGGACTCTTTATTTTTCACCGAACAGAGCGCGCTTGTCGGAAATGATCTTATCGACCTTGGCGATGTATGTAGGGATATCTTTGGGCGAGCCCTGCCGCTCGATGCGGCCCTCTTCGGCAAACAGCTTTTTGCCGACGGCATTCGCCCCGCAGGCGATGTTGTCGGCGATCTCTTCCATCACGTCGATATTATAGACGCAAGCCTTGCCCGGCTTCGTCCAGCCCGTGTTTTCGAAATTCCCCGCAGCGTACTTCTGGCGGTACAGATAATAGGGCGCGTAGCCCGCGGAGGCGAGCGCTTTCCGCGCGTAGCCGATCATTTCGGATATGCTGCCGGCGGCGAGACTGCTTTCCTCCTCTTTGAGTTTGGCCCCCCGCTTCAGGCACAGCGTATGCACGGTAATATTTTCGGGCGAGAGCGCGATCGCCCTGTCGAGCCCCTCGCAAAATTCGGACGCGCTCTCTTCGGGCAGGCCGGCGATCAGGTCGCAGTTGATATCGAACCCGAACGGTCTCGCCATTTCGAACGCGCGATAAATGTCCGCCGCGGTGTGCCGCCTGCCGATGCGTTCGAGCGTTGCGTCGCTGAACGTCTGCGGATTGATGCAGATGCGGGTAACGCCGTACTCTTTGAGCAGAGCGAGTTTTTCTTCGGTAAAGACGTCCGGGCGGCCCGCCTCTACCGTATATTCCGCGCCCTCCGACAAGGGAGCGAGCGCTTCGAGCACGCGGCGGAGATCGGAAACGGAAAGCACGAGCGGCGTGCCTCCGCCAACGTAGACGCTCTTTAAACGGCGGTATAAACCGCGGCATCCTCCGATCTCCCGTTCGAGAGCGGAAAGATAATCCCCGATATAGCGCCGGGTGCGGGCGATATCCGCCGTAATGAAGGAGCAGTAATCGCACTTGGAGGGGCAGAACGGAATGCCGACGTAGAGGTCGGCGGCACCCTCCTCTTTTCCGTAAATGCCGCGCTGGTTTTCCAAAACGGCTTTAACGAGCGCGATGTTTTCGGCGCTTACACCGAACTTCTCAAAGAGAACGGCAAAATCGCGCCCTGCTTCCGCTTCGGCATACGCGAGCTTGGTCGGACGTATACCGGTGAGCGCGCCCCACGGCATGCTCCTGCCCGTTTCCGCGCGCAAAGCTTCGTACACGGCAAGTTTGGCGAACCGCTTGGCGTAGCGCTTGAATTCGAGCTCGTTCGAGCACTTCCATTCTTCGCGGAAGGCGTATTCTCTGCCGCCGATAAGGACGGTGTTGATGAAATGGTCGTTTGCGAATATGAAATTGTGCGCGGCATCCGGCGCGCTTTCTCCGAACAGACGGACGACATCCATCAGCTCGGGATATAAAAACTCGGTGTTCGTTGTGAGCATGAAGCCCCCTCAAAGTTTTGCCGTGTTCAACGGCGCATAATGATTCGGCGCGGCGGACCGCGATCCGTTTAAAAACTTTTTATAATAAATTTTCCGCGAGCCTGCAAGCGCTGTTACGCTTCGCAGTCTCGCGTCAAATTTATTATAACTCCTGCGCGCGCGTCATGCAAGCGCAGATGACAATTTTTTTTGCCCAAACGGAAGGGAATCCCCCACTCTGTTCCATTGTAACACGGAATGCGGGCGAAGACAAAGCGCAGGCGACAAAAATTTTTTGCTCAGCGGAAGGGATTGCAGGCGCGCTCGTGCGAGAGCGACGTCGGCTCGTCGTGCCCCGGATATACGGTGCAATCCCCTTCGATGTTCAAAAGTTTTTGCACGCTTTCGCGCAGCTGCTGACCGCTGCCTCCGGGAAAATCCGTTCTGCCGACGCTTTCCAAAAAGAGCGTGTCGCCGGTGAACAAAACATTCCCCGTGCGGAAACACACGCCGCCGGGCGTATGCCCCGGCGTTTCGATGACCTCGAAACGCATGCCGCACGATTCGAGGACGTCCCCGCCCGCAAAGGTAAAGTCGATTTCGAACGGCCGGACGCGCACGCCCATATCCGCGGCGAGATTCGCCCGCGAGCCGATAAGGGGCAATTCCTTTTTCGAACAGCCGATACGCGCCCCGCCTGCGCGTGCATCCGCGCAGCCGCCGATGTGGTCGAAATGCCCGTGCGTAAGGAGGACTTCCCGGATCTGCAGCCCCTTCTTTTCAGCGAAAGCGAGCGGCTCGCTTCCGCCGCAGTCGATGAGCACGGCATCCCTGCCGTTTTCGGTGCAGAGGTACGAATTCGCCCGCAAAAAGCCGGCGGGAACGGTATAGATCTGCATGATTGTTCC
>CALVXE010000127.1 GCA_944368795.1 uncultured Clostridia bacterium
GATACGGTATTGCTTCTGGGAGGAAAAGATAAGGGCTACGATTATGACAAGTTGTTTGCGGCAATCCGCGGAAGCCGCGTCGTGCATTCCGTTTTGTACGGAGAAAATCGCTTCAAATTGCTCAACAGTGCGATCCAGAGCAACGAATCGCGCATTACTCTGTGTGCGGATTTCGGTTTGGCGGTGCGCATCGCGCACATGACGGCAAAAGAGGGGCAGTGCGTATTGCTCAGTCCGGCGAGCAGCAGCTTCGACGCTTTTTCAGGATACGAAGAGCGGGGCGAAAAATTTGAAGAATTGGTCAGAAGTTTCGGAGGGACGTGCGTTGAAGTCAAGAACGGCGGCCGCGATTTATGAAACCCGTTCCGTCCGTCGGCGTAACGTCGGAACCATAGCGATCCCGATCCTCGTCGTTCTGATATCTTCGTTTGGCGTTTTGATGGTCTATTCGGCGAGCTATTATACCGCGGAAACCCAATACGGCGATGCCTTCTACTTTATGAAAAAGCAGGTGATCGGTTTTATTCTCGGAATTCTCGCCATGTTGGGCGCGGGCTTTTTTCCTTATAAACGGCTGCTGAAACTGAAGTGGCCGGCTTTGGCCGTGTCTCTTATCCTCCTCGTTTTGGTATTCATTCCCGGGTTAGGGGTTGAAAATTACGGGGCGACCCGTTGGATCGGGATCGGGCCGATCACCATACAGCCGTCGGAAATAGCAAAGTACGGTTTTGTGATTTTTGCCGCGGCCTATGCCTGCGAAAAACCTGAAAAGCTGAAAACATTTATAGGCATGCTGCCGATCGTGGGCGCCGGGGCGGCAATCTGTGTCCTGATCATTTTAGAGCCGAACATGTCGGTTACGATGTGCGTAGGAATGTTGATGCTCGCGATGTTGTTTTTGAGCGGAGTAAAGATAAAACATTTGATCTTTATACTGCTGCCTGTCGTAGCGGCTGTGCCGATCCTGATACTGATCGAGCCTTATCGCCTGCAAAGACTGTACGCGTTTATCGACCCGTGGCAGTCTCCGCAGGGAGAGGGCTATCAGTTGATCCAGTCTCTTTACGCGCTCGGGAACGGCGGATGGTTCGGAACGGGGCTTTTCAATTCTGTGCAAAAATATCGCTATCTTCCGTTTGCGGAATCCGATTTCATTCTTTCGGTAATCGGGGAAGAATTCGGGTTCATCGGTATCATTTTACTGTTTTCTGTTTTCGGGATATTGATATGGCTGGGGATACGGACGGCCGCAAGGAGTAAAGACCGCTTTGGCTTTCTCGTCGCTTCGGGCATCACGGCCGTGTATGCGATACAGGTCGTCATCAATGCGCTGGTCGTCAGCGGAGCAATCCCGCCTACGGGTTTGCCCCTTCCGCTGATCAGTTCCGGAAATACCTCCTTGATTTTTACAATGGCGGCCATGGGAGTGCTGTATAATATTTCGCGCGGAGAAAAAGAAAAATGAATCAAGGATCAGGCGCTGACCGGGTTATCTCGTCGGCGCTTTCGTTTTCGGATTCACTTTTTTTCTGCTGTTCACGTATTATGATTTCAGGGAAGGAATTTCCCTCGGGGACGAAAAAAGAAAATTTTACAGAAAAAACGGCCGGGAAGCGGGCGGCGTCGCCCGCATTTTTTGTATGCCGGAAAGGAGTCATTATGGATAAATTTATAATAGAGGGGGGCAGGCCGCTGTTTGGAAGAATTGCGATCCAATCGGCAAAAAATGCGGTGCTGCCGTTGTTGGCCGCCTCTGTTTTGACGGATGAACGTATTATCATACATAAATGTCCCCGAATCGCCGATGTGCTGAATATGGTTGAAATACTCGGGGAACTCGGATGTAAGACCGGCTTTGTCGGCGACGATCTCACGATCGACGGGGCGGATGCAGCGAATCATGAAATACCTGCGGCTCTGGCAAAGGAACTTCGCTCATCGATTTTTATGCTGGGATCTGTCGTCGCGCGGTTCGGCAGGGCGCGCATTGCCTATCCGGGCGGATGCGACATCGGATTGCGTCCCATCGACTTGCATTTAAAGGGATTGCGGCGGTTGGGCGTGGCGGTAACGGAAGACGGCGGATACATCGACTGCGTGTGCGATACGATTACGGGCAGTGAAGTGCTGTTGGATTGCCCGAGCGTCGGTGCAACGGAAAATTTGATCCTTGCGTCGGTCAAAGCCAAGGGATCTACTGTCATACGCAATGCGGCAAAAGAGCCGGAAATTGTCGATTTGCAGAACTTTTTGAACAGAATGGGCGGCAAAGTCCGCGGTGCCGGGTCTGCAACGATCGTTGTAGAGGGGGTAAAAAAATTGCACGGCACAGAGTACACGCCGATTTCAGACAGGATCGAAGCCGGCACCTTTTTAATTGCGTCCGCCATGTGCGGCGGCGAACTCGTATTGGAGAATGCCGATGCCGATAATCTTGCGGCGCTTTTACATAAATTGCGTGAAATCAGTTGCAAAATAAGAGTGAAAGATGATAAAATATATATAACCAGTAAAGAAAGATTTTCCCCGAAACTGATCGAGACGTCCCCGTATCCGGGGTTTCCCACCGATTTGCAGGCGCCGATGACGGCTCTCGCCTGTATCTGCGACGGGGCGACGGTTATGGTGGAAAATTTGTTCGAAACGCGCTTCAAGCATGTTCCGGAATTGATCCGCATGGGGGCAGATATTACCGTCCGCGGCCGCAGCGC
>CALVXE010000128.1 GCA_944368795.1 uncultured Clostridia bacterium
TATTCAACAACATGAACGTTCTGAAAAACATCACGCTTTTTCCGAAGGTCTTGCAGCCCGATGTGGATCGGAGAAAGCGTGATGTTTTTCAGAACGTTCATGTTGTTGAATAAGTTGAACTGCTGAAACACCATTCCCATCCGGCGGCGATGGAAATTGATATCGACCGCCAAATCGCACAAGTTTGCCCCTTCAAAATATACGGCTCCGCTCGTCGGGTCTTCCAATACGTTCAAGCAACGCAAAAACGTGCTCTTGCCGCTGCCCGAAGGGCCGATTATGGCTACCTTTTCTCCCTGTTCGATCTTTTCGCTGATATCGTCGAGCACAAGAAGGTCGCCGAATTTTTTTGTCAAATGTTCTACTTCGATCATCGCCGGATGCTGCGGAACGGCTTGAACGTTCGTATCCTGCATATTAATTTCTCCGTTCACTCTTGCGCATCCTCCTTTCGACGAAGCGGATCAAAACGGTAATCAAAACGACCAAAATCAAATAGACCAGAGCAAGGAACAAGTACGGCACGAGATAATCGTATGTAGCTCCGGCAATGGCCGTAAAGGCGGCGTTCAAATCCATTGTCGCTACATATCCGGCAACGGAAGTATCTTTTGTAAGCGCGATCAACTCATTCCCGAGTGTGGGGATCACGTTTTTCACCGCCTGCGGTATTACGACTTTCAGCATCGTCGTCGTATACGAAAGCCCGAGCGTTCTGCCGGCTTCCAACTGCCCTATATCGACCGATAATATTCCGCCGCGCATAATTTCGGCAACATAAGCTCCGCTGTTCAAACCAAATACAATCACCGCTTCCAACAGCGTGTTGATACCCGACCCGCGAAAAATAATGAAGTGAAAAATGATCAGCTGTACGATGATCGGGGTCCCGCGGAACAGCCCCGTATAAGCATCGCCGACATAAGCGAATGCATGCACGACTTTATTCCGGGTACCGCCGACTTTCAATGCAGCTATAAACGATCCGATTACGATACCGATCAGAAGACCGCAAACAGCAATCACCAACGTATTTCTAAGTCCGAGAAGAACGGTCTTATAATTACCGTAATCGAACAGGTACCTGAAAAATGTATCTAATTTATTCCCCATTTGCGGTCTACCTTCTCAATATGTATACTCTGTTTAACCGTTAATAGCCCTTACCGAAGCGTCCAGCGTATCTTTATCGGCGCAAACCAATTTGATCGTTCCGTTTGCCAGATCCTGCACCGCTGCCGCCACCGTCTGATAAGGCCTCGTCTCTATATTGTCATATCCTGCAAACTCAAAGCTCTCATCGCCGTACAAATAGTAATAGCCCGTTTGGTTCTTCGCCGCGCCGGCCGCTACGCCCTGCAGGCTGTTCAGTTTGGCGACTACCTGTTCTTCCGTAGTGCAATCGTCGAACGTCGTATCGTCCGCAGCGACCGCAATGCGCTGCGTGGTATCATAATACGCTACCGAAAAATCGACCTCTTTTGCCCTTTCTTCATTGATGGTAAGTCCTGCGATCGCAATATCGGCGTCGCCGCTGTTCACCGCTTCGAGAACGACTTCGAACGCCATATGCGATACGACAAGCTCTTTTCCCATCGCATCCGCCAAAAATTTTGCGATCTGCATATCGATTCCGCCAAATTCATTGAGGCTGATGCGATATTCAAAGGGCGCAAATTCTGCATTTGTAGCCACGACCAGTTCTTTCGAACGATCGGTACTGGAAGTCTTGACCTGCCCGATGCTGATAACGTCGCCGCTTTCCTGCGCAGCCATTTCCGCTTCGTAAAGAGAATCGAACGTAACGTTCTTTCCGTCTACTTCATACCCGTCTCCGCAAAGCGCGTTCAGTATTTCATCGATCTGCGTCTTCAGTTGTGTATTGCCTTTCTTTATGGCCACGCCATACTGTTCGCTCGAAAGATCGACTTCAATGATCTTTACCTTCGCTCCTCCGCCGCAAGCGGCAAACGATACCGCCATCACCGCAACCAACAGAACGGAAACGGCGGCGATCAAAAACTTTTTCATTGCCAATTACCTCTCAAATTATTTCTTATATCGAATTTTTCGGACCATAGTCCGAAAAAAGGGATATCCCTTTTTTCTTATGCTGTTTCCCTGCAACCGCAGCCGAAACATGAAATCATAATATCATTTCAGCCGCAAAAAGGCAACCGTTTTCGCGTGTTATTTTATTTTTATGCATTTTATACGTCGGTTCGGGGCAAAAACGCCTCGTTTATGCGTTCTTTCCGCATTTCTTTGGCGATATACTCCGCATAAGCTCCCGCCACGTTTATGCCGGTAACGCGCTCCGCTTCGTTGAACAGGGCATTCGAATTCACCTCGCAAACATACGGCGTTCCGCATTCGTCCAAGATATCCACGCCGCAATAGTCGAGCTTTAAAATCGCCGCGCAGCGCTCCGCCGCCTCATAAAATGCGCGCGGCGGACAGGCCGGGTATCCCCTTCCGCCCGCCTCTATATTCGAACGGAAATCGTGTTCGTTTTTCCGCCGCATGCAGGCGACGGCCTTTCCGCCTACGACGAGGATGCGATAATCCTCCCCTTCTTTGCCGAGCTTTTTCTGGTATAGATGCGGGAACAGCTTAAACGCCTCCGCGGCGGCAAGCAGCTCTTTCCCGTCCTTCGCCAGTCGGATGTCCATGCCCCAGCTTCCGAAACTTTTTT
>CALVXE010000129.1 GCA_944368795.1 uncultured Clostridia bacterium
CCCGCCGAGCCGGCCGCACACGAGCGCTCGAACCAGGCGGGTGAATCGAGAAAGAGAAGGGCGTCTTGGCCGTTTTCCGCTATGCTTTTGGCACGTTCCAACGCGAGCGAAGCGATCTGCGCGCCGCGGAAAAGGGGCGCGTCGAAAGGGGCTGCCGCAACCGTCGCGTTCGGAAAAGCCGAGCGCGTTTCCGCTATTTCTTCCGGCCTTTGATTGAGCAGCACAAAAATCAGGTTTGCCGCGCCGCTCTTCGCGACCGAACGGGCGGCGCGGCGGATAAACTCCGTTTTCCCCGTACCCGATTCCGCATAGATCGCGGCGCGCTGCCCTTTCCCGACCGGACAAAGGAGATCGACGGCGCGAAGGACCGCGTCCTCTTCCCCTAAATTCAGCCGCTCTTCGGGAAAGAGGGGCGCCGGCTCGTCGAACTTTTTCCGTTCCAAAAACAGAGGGGGCTTGCCGTTGACGGCGGCGACGCGCACGATCTCCCGCTTCGCGTCTTCCCCGTTCAGATAACCGCTGACGATATCTCCCGAACGCAGATAGTAGCTCCGAACGGTCTTTTCGGACAGAACGGGGTCGTTTTCACCCGCTTCGCAGCCCAAGGAACGCAGAAATCCGTGCCCTTGCGGCATGACCTCCAATATTCCCGTGCTGCAGACGTCCGCATATCCGAATTCGCGCTCGGAAGGCTCGCTGTCGTGAAATTCGATGCGCACAGGCTCCGCGGCGGAAGGAAAACTGTACGGTGCTTCCGCCCTGCACTCTTCGATGAGGCGGCGTATCTGCGCCAAATCCTCTTCCGATGCGGCGCCGGCCTTGACGCGGGCGCCCTTATTCGTGCGCGGCCCCGGATCCGTAACTCCGGCGACGATGCCGATCAGCTGTACGATCAGCTCGTGCTTGCGCTTTTCGCAGGGGGCGCTGACCCCGAAGGCGCGGGCGATCCCGCGCACATCGTAAATATTCCGCTCGTCTATATAATCGTAGACCCGCTTATATATCGAGAGCAATTCGCGCTCATCCATTGCACACTCTCTCCATAAACAATACTTTTCCTTCGTAAGCGCCGCTGTCGGCCGAGTCGAATCGGCTTGACGGATAGGCGACGCACCGCTCTTTTGCCAAAGCAAAGGCGGCGGAGGCAGGGGCAATATCCAGCGTACAGCCTGCCGAACAATAATGCATGGCAATGCTGACGGAGGGACGGATGGCGTCGATGTATTCAAAAGCGCCCTTTGCGTCGACCGTATAGGTGCCGCCCACCGGGATCAGCAAAATATCCGGGCGGCCGATCTGTTTTAAAAGATCGGGACGGGGCGGCTCGCCGATGTCGCCCATATGGCAGACGCGCAATCCCCCTTCTTCAAAGACAAAGACGGTATTTGTTCCGCGCTTTTTTCCGCCGACGGCATCGTGAAAAGCGGCAAAGCCCTCGATATGCACGCCGCCGCAGCCGTAACTGCCCGGTGCGGAGATCACCCGGCTCGCGCCCGAGACACCCTCTAAATAATAATGGTCAAAGTGAAAATGACTGCAGGTTACAAAGTCTGCCCGTGTGCGCGGCATCCGATATCCGATGCCGTCGTAAGGATCGGTAACGATGCGCGTGCCGTTCGAAAATTCAAGCAAAAAACTTGAATGCCCCAAGTAGACGATATTCATAATACATCCCCCTCTTTTGTTGTGCGGAAAGTAAGATCCGCGGTAAATGCGACCGTATGGGCATGCACTTCGCCGGAAAAATCCAGCGCGTACTCGCAAAAGAATTGCAGCCTGTGCGCGTCCTTGTCGAATGCGGCGCGGCGGACCCGCACTTTGGCGGAAAGTTCGCCGTACGGCGATGCGATGACGGCGTCCGTTTCCCTGTCGGGATCGAGCTCCAGCACATAGCGCAGTCCGCCCATCCGTTCTATGCGGGCGGGAATGCCCGGCCGGACAGTAAAGGCGGCCCCCTCCTTTTCAAAGAAAAAGGAGAGCCCGCCCTCTGTTTCGGTCCATTCCGCCTGTGCGGCGATGCGCTGCGTTCCCTCCTCGCTTTCCGTTCGCAGAAGTACTTTTGTCTTTGGCATGAAGCCCCCGAATCGCAAAATTTTTACAGATAACAGTATATCATATCGGCGGTGATTTGTAAAATATTTTACGTTGATTGCATATATTTGTAAATAAATACAAAAAAACAGTAAAATATTGTTGAATGAACGAAGGCCAGGTTTTAAAATTTTTTATCCGCCGCCGGATAACCGCCGTCAATTGAGCCTTCATTTTAATATCCTCCGATTGTGTATTTTTGTTCTGACAGGCAGGTCAGTTCTTATTCTACACAATCGGAGCCTTTTTTTCAAGACTCATCGGTAAACCTCTTTTCAACCACGCGACTATCGCGTGGTTTTCGTTATACAAAAAGAGTCTGGCGTTAACTAACGCCAGACTCAGGAATGCTGTACACTATCATTCTTCGCAAGACTTGCTTATAGTAAATCTTGCAAAGGGCTACACTTAGTTTGAAAATTCACTGTACAACTAGAATTTTATTATTTTCTTCCTACTCTTTTTGTTAAAATTATTTTAATTAACGTAAGTAATCCACCTAAAATTAAAGCGCTATAGCCTATCGCTCCAAAAACAGTTTCAAGCGAAATACAAAATAAAGCAATCGGTATAAAAACAATAGAAATTAAATAAGTTATTA
>CALVXE010000130.1 GCA_944368795.1 uncultured Clostridia bacterium
TTCCGCATTTCTGCAAAGAATATATCCGGTTTATCTGCGGGCGCTTCCGCCCCTTACTCAGCGGCATGCCGCCGCGGCGCGCGCGGCGTTTTCGCGGATCTGCTCCGCGCTCCCCTTCGCGATCCAGCTGCCGCCGCAGGCGAAGATCTTGGGGAAAGAGAGGTATTCGTTTAAATCGGAAAGGCTGACCCCGCCCGTAGGCATGAACCGCACCTGCGGAAACGCCGCGCACAGAGACTTTATCGTCTTCAGTCCGCCGAAATCGGAAGCGGGGAAAAATTTGAGATGTGCGAGTCCTAAGGAAAGCGCCTTCATGATCTCCGTGGGCGTAACGACGCCCGGGATATAGGGAACTTCCGACTCTCTGCAAACCGCCGCCACCTCTTCGGAAAGGCCGGGCGACACCACGAACTGCGCGCCCGCGCCGATGGCGCGCATGCACTGCCCGCGGTTGATGACGGTGCCCGCGCCGACCAGCATTGCGGGAAATTTATTCCGCGCCAGAGCGATGGCTCCTTCCGCGCATTCGTTGCGGAAACAGATCTCCGCGACGGGCAGTCCGCCTGCGACGAGCGCGCCCAGCAGAGATTCCGCTTCTTCCGCCTTCCCGATCGTTACGACGGGAACGACTTTATATTCTTCGATGCGTTCGATGGCGCCCATTACCGATCACCTCCGCGCCCCAACAGGGACTTTATATTGTTGTAACAGACGTCCTTTGCCGTCTCCACCGCCGCGGCGAGGTCGTATTCTCCCTTCTCCGCCAATTCGCCCAGCCAGCCGGCAAGCAGCCGCCGGAAAAAGTCGAAGCGGGCGTACGAGGAGAAGGAACGGCTGTCTGTGAGCATGCCGTAGTTGGTGCCGAGGACGGAATACTCCGCGATCGCCGACAGATTTCTGCGGATCCCCTGCACCGTGTCGTTGAACCACCATGCGGCGCCGATCTTGACGTGCTTGAAGGCGCCCGTGAGGCAGGCAAGCGAAGCAAGGGAAGAATCGTTGAGGGTATACAGGATGGTTTCCGGGCGCTCTTCATCGGAAAGCTGTGCGAAAAAGCGTATGACGTCTTCGGGATCCTGCGGATCGGCCGCGACGTCGAACCCCGCGTCCGCGCCGCACTTATCGTACATCGGCGCGTTCACGTTGCGGGTTACGGCAAAGTGCAGCTGCGCCGCGACGCCGTACTTTTTATATAGCTTCATCAACTGTACGAGGACGTAGCCGAACAGAGCGGAGCGCTCGCTCTCGGTGCATTTTTCCCGCCGCCCGAACAGTTTTTCCGCCTCTTTGCGGTCGGGATAGCGTGCGGGGAAGCTTTTGAATCCGTGATCGGAGATCTTGCAGCCGCGCGAAACGAAGTATTGCAGCCGCTCTTCCGCCGCGCGCAGGAGGTCGGAAAGGGAACGGATCCCGTACCCGACCGTGCGTTCCAATCGCCGGAGATATTCGGGATCGAACGAGAGAAGTTTATCGGGACGGAAGGTGGGCGCCACGACCGTGCCGCCGTACGTGCCGTGCGGGGCGAGATCGTCGCACGGGTCGTCTGTAGTGGCGACGTACTCCACCCTGTATTTTTTGAGAAGGGCGGAAACGGTCATCCCGCGCAGTTTTTCGTTCGCCTGCGCATAGACGCGCCCGGCGCTCTCTCCGTTCAGAGGCTCGCATATCCCGAAAATCTGGCGCAGCTCCAGATGCGTCCAATAATACAGCGGATTGCCCGCGAGTTTGGGGACGATCTGCGCGTAGCGGATGAATTTATCGCGGTAGCTCGCTTTGCCGGTGATGTATTCTTCTTTCACGCCGCACAGGCGCATGGCGCGCCACTTGTAATGGTCGCCCGAAAGCCACAGTTCGCCGATATCCGAAAGCGCCGCGTCTTCCCGGATCTTGTACGGGTCGAGATGGCAGTGATAGTCGATGATAGGAAGATCTTTGATCTCGCTGTAGATCCGCTTTGCGCTGCCGCATGACAAAAACAGCTCTTCGCCGAAAAATTCCTGCATATGCATTCCCCTTTGTGCTTTTTCACACACCCGAATAGGCGGAAAAACCGCCGTCTACGGGGATGACCGTGCCCGTTACGAAACCGCTGGCATTATCATCCGCGAGCCACAAAAGCGCGCCGATGAGATCGCCGATCTCGCCGAATTTTTTCATGGGTGTGGCGGCGAGGATCTTGGCGGTGCGCGCCGTGGGGTTCCCCTGCCCGTCGAACAGCAGGGCGCGGTTCTGGTTGGTTACGAAAAAGCCCGGCGCAATCGCGTTCACGCGGATCTTGCACGGCGCGAAATGCACCGCCAGCCACTGCGTGAAGTTGCTGATCCCCGCTTTCGCCGCGGAATATGCGGGGATCTTCGTGAGCGGGCGGTAGGCGTTCATGCTGGAAATGTTGATGATGTTGCCGCCCGTTTTGACCATGTCTTCCGCAAATACCTGCGTAACGAGGAACGCCGTGGTGATATTCAGATCGAACACGAATTTTATGCCGCTCTCTTCCAATTTGAAAAAGTTTTTGATGTCGCCCTCCGTTTCAGGAGACATCGTCTCGTTGTCGCAGGTGGCGCGGGGATTGTTCCCGCCCGCGCCGTTGATGAGGAAGTTGACGTTGCCCAGCGATTCTTGGACGGGCTCTTTCGTGGTCTTCACACTGGCTGGATCCAGG
>CALVXE010000131.1 GCA_944368795.1 uncultured Clostridia bacterium
GCCTCCCTTTTTCCGCAGCGTGTAGATCTCGGTGGTCGCCGTATCATTCAAAACAAACTGCAACGCGGTGCCCGGAGATGCGGCCAAAGACCTCAGCGCCGATTTCGTGATCGGCGTCGCCCTGTCGCCGGCGGAGGCTTATCGCAATACGTCCTTCATTACGGCGTCGGGCGAACAGGTGTCCGCAGAGCAAAAGGGCTTTTCCCGGTGCGACGTCCTGCTTGAACCCGATCTCTCCGCCTATTCTGCCGGCGACGTCTTTGCGGGAAGCAGGATGTACGATATCGGCTACGAATGCGTACAGCGCCGCATGCCGGAGATCTTGCGCCTTCTCCGTGCAAAGAAGATCGTATTCGAATAAAAAAACGTTGCGCGCCGCCTATACAGCAAATGAAAAAAACAACCGTTTTATCGGCAATTGAGAAAAACAAGCGGAAATTGGCAGCCCTTGCAGTGGCTGTCTGCCTCGTCGTCGCGGCCGTCTTGGTCGACAACCTGCTGGTCCCTCTCGAATACCTGTGGGCGTTTGCCTCCGCTCCCTCCGTTTCGGCGCGAGCGGAGGGCGACCTGCGCGTGCATTTCGTCGACGTAGGGCAGGGAGATTGTACTATTCTCGAATTCCCCGACGGCAGGACGATGATCGTTGACGGAGGGGACAACAGCAAGTCTGTCCGCGATACGGTCGTCGGGTATTGCCGCGGCTTGGGGATCCGTTCCTTCGATTACGCGCTGCTGACGCACCCGGATACGGACCATGCGGGCGGGCTGGACGAAGTTTTCCGCTGTTTCGGCGCGGAAACGGTGTATCTTCCGTACGTTGTGCGTGCGGACGCAGACGCCGCTTATGCGGAGGCGCTGCGCGCGGCCGAAGAGATCGGCGCGCAGGTCAGGCTGTCGCAGACGTACGAGACCATCGTATCCGAAAGCGAAGAAGCGTTTTACTATCTCATGTTCCTTTCGCCGCTTTCGCCGCAGATCGAAAGCAGTTACTATACGGCCGCCAATGCGGAAGGCGCGGATGCGCAGGCGGTCAACGATGCGTCGGCGGTCGTATATCTCGAATATGCGGGGCGCTCGCTGCTGTTGACGGGCGACGCGTCCGCGGCAGTGGAGGACAAGCTCGTTTCCGACTATACGGTGCTGGGCGGCTCGCTGTTCGGGCTTACCGTTCAGACCGCTTGGGGAGAAGCTGTTCTGTCTCCTCGGCCGGAAGAGATCGATTTTTTGAAAGCCGGGCACCACGGCAGCGCCGATTCTACGGGAGAAGCGCTTCTCTCGCTCTGTTCGCCGGAGACAGTATTCATCAGCGCCGGAGCGGGCAATCTGTACGCGCACCCTTCCATGACCTGCATACAAAGGATAAGGGACCTTTCGCCGGGCGCGGAGATATTCCGCACCGACGAACTCGGCACCGTCATCTTAACGATACATAACGACGGCTCTTACGGCGTTTCGTACGCCGAGAGCTGAAAACGGAGAATACGTATATGCTGAAATTGACCACAAGCGGCGAATCGCACGGCAAGGCTCTTACCGCCATCATCGAGGGGCTGCCCTCCAATTTACAAGTGGAGACTGAGGAGATCGATCGGTATCTCGCTCTTCGCCAGGGCGGGTACGGCAGGGGCGCGCGGCAGAAGATCGAAACGGACCGCGTGCAGATCCTGTCCGGGGTGCGCAACAAACTTACGCTGGGCAGCCCGCTATGCCTTGCGGTGCTCAACAAAGATTACGCGAATTGGGAGGACTACATGTCTCCGTACGGCGCGGACGTTTCGGCGCGCTGTCTCACCAAGGTGCGGCCGGGGCATGCCGATCTCGCCGGCGTACTCAAATACGATCAGACGGATGCCCGCAATATTTTGGAGCGCGCCTCCGCGCGCGAAACGGCCGTGCGCGTCGCGGCGGGAACGGTGGCGCGCATGTTTCTTCGCGAACTCGGCGTAGAAGTGGGCGGCTATGTGCGTTCGGTTGCCGGCATAACCGACGAAGAAGACTATTCCTTCGCCCAATTGCAAGATGTCAAATCCTCCGAACTGTTCATGCCCGATGCGTTCCTCTGCGAAAAGGCAAAGCACCGCATCGACGAAATCGCTGCGGATAAAGATACGGCGGGCGGCGTCGTCGAGATCCGCGTAAACGGCCTGAAGAGCGGGTTCGGCAGCTGCATGTCGTACGGCGAAAAGCTGGACGGCCATCTTGCGGGCGCCGTAATGGGCATTCAGGCCGTCAAGGGCGTCGAAATCGGCCTCGGCTTCGAGGCGGCCCGCCGCCGCGGCAGCGCCGTGCACGACGAAATTTTTTCCGAAAACGGAAAATTCGTCCGCAAAACGAACAACGCGGGCGGCATCGAAGGCGGCATGTCCAACGGGGAAGAGATCGTGCTGCGCGCCGCAATGAAGCCGATCCCGACCCTCATGCGCGGCCTGAATACCGTCGATTTCCGTACGGGCGAAGCCTGCCGCGCCGCAACCGAACGCAGCGACGTCTGCGCGATCTGCGCCTGCGAGATCGTCGTGGAAAGCACCGTCTGTTTTGCGCTCGCGCAAAAGGTGCTCGAACGTCTGGGCGGAGACAACATGCGCGAAGTCAAGGAGCGCTACGCGCGCCTTCCCTGATCCGGTGAAAA
>CALVXE010000132.1 GCA_944368795.1 uncultured Clostridia bacterium
TTTTCGCGCGCGTTCGAAGAGAGCCGCGCGCGCCTGCGCACGGGGGCGGAGCTTCTGCAGTCGTATGCCGAATCTTTTGCCCGCGGCTACTACCGCGCCGGCGGACAGACTCTCTTCGACCGCGCTCTGCTGTCGGAGGTTTACGACGTATCCGCCGAACTTTCGCCCTTATTGGGTCCGCCCGCGCTGGAACGGGAATTCGGCCTTTTGCCGTCCCGGAGCGCGAGGTAGGCCGCGGTAAAGCCTGCGCCTCTGCGAAAGGGGCGGGCTTTTGCCGTATATGCGCCGTTCGGCATATGTGCGCGGACGAATGCGGGCGGCAGCCGCGCCGTTCGGGCGCGTTTTTACGATTGTATGGAGGAAACCGCATATGCGTTTGAGTGCAGACGACGGTCAATTGCGCGCGCTGGTCGGGCGTACGCGCGTATTTTTGCTGGATCTCGACGGCACGGTCTATATAGGGGACGAGCCGATCGGCCCCATGGCGCGCACGCTCGCCGCGGTGCGTTCTTCGGGGAGAAAATTGGTGTTCTGTACCAACAATTCGTCGAAGAGCGCGCAGGCTTACGCGCGCAAATTAAAGAAGCTCGGCCTGTTCGGCAGGGAAGACGAGGTGTATACTTCCGGCATTGCGGCGGCGGAATACCTGCGGGCAAATTTTGCCGGCAAGCGCGTCTTTCTCGTCGGCACGGCGGCTCTCCGCCGCGAATTTTCCGCGCGCGGCATCGCGCTGGACGATGCCGATCCCGATGTGTGCGTTCTGGCGTACGATACGGCGCTCACCTTCCGCAAACTCGCGCTGTTCAACCGCTTTCTTGCCGAAGGAAAACCGTATATTGCCACGCATGCGGATGCCGTATGCCCCGCGAAGGGCGTATATCCGCCCGACGTCGGCTCGTTTATCGAACTGCTCCGCTGTTCTTCGGGCAGGGTGCCGGACGTCGTCTGCGGAAAGCCGGGCCCTGTCATGGGCGGCTTGCTCGCCTCCCATTTGGGCGTTGCCGCAAACGAAGTCGCGATGGTCGGCGACCGTCCGTATACCGATATCCGTTTCGGCAACAACAACGGTTTCGGCACCGTCCTCGTGCTCAGCGGAGAAACGGATGCGGCCGCGGCGGAAAAATTGCCTCCCTCCGACCGCCCGCAGGCGATCCTGAACAGTTTCAACGATATCGAAAAATATTTGTAAGCGCAGCGGCGGCGGATCTTGCAAGATCCGCCGCCGTACATATGTTCTTCGGCGCATACGGCAAAATTCCGTCCGCGATCCGCATACAAAATCGGACGGGTGTTTTTCGCTGCATATGTCTTCCCGCGCACATGCGGGGCGCTTTCGTCAGGGCGGCGGGAGGGACGGTAATTCTTTTCTTTAAGCAGCAAAAAATGTCGGAACATTGCCGAAACGCAAAAACGAGCGGGCGCACGTCTGTGCGCCCGCTGCGGTCTTTTTTCGGCTTAATAATCCTCTTCTTTCCGCTTTTCGATGGGTACGTATTCCTGCCGTTTTGCGACGGCCTGGTATCCGGGGCGGATGATCTTTCCGCCGTTGGTGATCTCTTCCATGCGGTGGGCCGACCAGCCCGCAATGCGCGCCACTGCAAAGAACGGCGTGTACAGTTCGCGGGGGAGGTCGAGCATATCGTAAACGAAGCCCGAATAGAAGTCCACGTTCGGGCTTACGCCCTTGTAGATTTTCCGCTTTTCCGCGATCAGTTCCGCCGCGGAGGAAGCCACGTATTTGCGCATCTCGTATTCCTCTTCCATGTGTTTTTCCACGGCGAGCTTTTCCGCAAATTTTTTGAGGATATCCGCGCGCGGGTCGGAGAGGGAATACACGGCGTGCCCCATGCCGTACACGAGCCCGGTACGGTCGAACGCCTCTTTGTCGAGGATCTTTGCGATATAATCCTTCAGCTTTGCACGGTCAAAGTCGGGTACGTGCGCCTTGATGTTGTCGAACATTTCGCACACTTTGATGTTTGCGCCCCCGTGTTTGGGCCCTTTGAGCGAACCGAGCGACGCCGCCACCGACGAGTAAGTATCCGTGCCCGAAGAGGTAACCACATGCGTCGTAAACGTCGAGTTGTTGCCGCCGCCGTGTTCCGCGTGCAGCACCAGGCACAGGTCGAGCACTTCCGCTTCCAGTTCGGTGAATTTACTGTCGTCGCGCAGCATGTACAGGATATTTTCCGCGGTGGAAAGCTCCTTTTGCGGCTTATGTATGAACAGCGAAGCGTCCGAATGGTAGTAGCTGTACGCCTTCTGCGAATAAACGGTGAGCAGAGGGAATTGCGCGATCAGCTGCAGAGACTGCCGCAAAACGTTCTTTTTGGAGGTATCGTCCGGTTTCGGGTCGTAAGAATACAGCGAAAGAACGCACCGCGCGAGCATGTTCATCATGTCTGCGGAAGGCGCTTTCATGATGATATCGCGCACGAAAGAAGGGGGAAGGGCGCGGAAATCCGCGAGGATTTCGCAGAACCGGCCGAGCTGTTTTTGCGTGGGCAGGTGCCCGAACAGAAGCAGGTAGGTCGCCTCTTCGAATCCGAATTTCCTGTCTTTGGCCCCCTCCACAAGGCGGCGCACGTCGATGCCGCGGTAGTACAGTTCGCCCGGCG
>CALVXE010000133.1 GCA_944368795.1 uncultured Clostridia bacterium
ATCTCGAAAAGACGGGCAGCTATGTCGAGCTCACCATCATCGTCATGAAGGACAACAAGGGCACCTACGCCGTGATGAAGGATATCACGCAGGAGACCAAGTCCGAAGAACAGCTCGACAAGGTCAAGCTCGAAACGCTCGCCACTACCGACGAGGTCATCAAAAAGCAGATGCGCGTCGCGCAGGAGATCGCTTCCCTGTTGGGCGAAACCACGGCGGAAACCAAAGTCGCCCTCTTAAAGCTCAAAAAGACCCTCCAGGGCGAAGAGAACGGAGGCAAGTGATATGGCGCTGTGTCTGGAAAGCGGCTATACTTCGCTGAACAAGAAGAACGAAGAGCTGTGCGGAGACCGCGTCGAAAGCACCGTTTCGGGCGGCTATACCACCCTCGTTTTGGCGGACGGGCTGGGCAGCGGCGTCAAGGCGAACATTCTTTCCACCCTCACGTCGAAAATCCTGTGCACCATGGTCTCCAACGATATCGACATCGAAGAATGCGTCGAAACGATCATACAGTCTCTCCCCGTGTGCAAGGTGCGCGGCGTGGCGTATTCCACCTTTTCCGTCATCCACATGAACGGCGAAGGGCAGGGGTACCTGTTTGAGTTCGATAACCCGCAGGCGATCCTCATCCGCAACTGCAAGTGCCGCGATTTCGAGCGGGAAGAGATGAATATTCTCGGCAAAACGGTGTACAAAACGCCGCTGTCGCTCGAATGCGGCGATATCGTCGTCGTCATGAGCGACGGCGTCATTCACGCGGGCATCGGCATGACCCTGAATTTGGGCTGGCAGCGGCCGGAAGTCATGGAGTTTCTCGATAACAACGTGAAACCCTCGATGAGCGCGCGCGCCGTCGCCTGTCTTTTGGCGGGCGTGTGCAACGACCTGTACCTCGGCACCCCCGGCGACGATACCACCGTCGCGGCGGTCAAAGTGCGCGAAAAGCTCAACGTCAGCCTGATGATCGGCCCGCCCGTCGATAAGGAAAAGGACGATTTTTATATCTCCCGCTTTCTTTCCGGGGAGGGGAAAAAGGTGGTCTGCGGCGGTACCAGTTCGCAGATCGTGGCGCGCCATTTAAAGACGACGGTGCGCGCCTCCTTCGATTTCCCCGATAAGGAGGTCCCGCCCATCGGCTTTATCGACGGCATCGACCTCACTACGGAGGGGGTCCTCACCATGCGGCGGCTTTTGGAACTTTCCGAAAAGTACGTCGACGTACACGACCTCACTCCCAAAACGTTCACGAAAAAAGACGGCGCCAGCCTGCTCGCGCAGATGCTGTTCGAGGAGGCTACCGACGTGCATTTCTATGTGGGGCAGAGCATCAACGCGGCGCATACGGGCCTTCCCATCGACATCACGATGAAGCTGAAATTGGTCGAAAGCCTCGCTGCCAATCTCAAAAAGATGGGCAAAAACGTGCAGATCGATTACGACTGAGCGCAAAATTTTGTCATGCGCCCTTGCCCTTTCGGCGGCGGCAGGGGTATAATAGAAGCAGAATGGCGCATTCTGCGCAACACCGCCGCGAACAAATTGTCATCTTCGCTTGCGCCCGCGCGCGCGGCGGGTTATAATAAATTTAACGCGAGAATGCGGAAGCGCGCCGCGCTCCGGATTCTCGCGGGAAATTTATTATAAAAAATGTTTTTTTCATCCGATCGGTAAAAATTTTTCCCCGTTTGCATACGGTGAGAGTATAGGAGTTTATAGTTTTATGGCCGAAAACAAGAGAATTTTCGACACAGCGGTGCAAAAGCTGAAATATGACGTATTGAAAGCCGTCATCCGCAACGAATACGAGCACTGCTACGAGGATATCTATATGGATATCCCCAAAGAAATTTCGCCGGGCCCCAAAGCCACGATGCGCTGCTGCATCTTCAAAGAGCGCGCCATCGTGCAGGAGCGCATCAAGCTCGCGCGCGGCGGAAACAAGAACAATCCGAACGTCGTCGAGGTCATCGACATCGCCTGCGACGAATGCCCCATCGGCGGAATTTTCGTAACGCCGGCATGCCGCGGCTGCATCGTGCACCGCTGCCAGGAAGTGTGCCCGAAAGGGGCGATCCAGATCATCGACCACAAGGCGGTCGTCGATAAGAGCAAGTGCATCGAGTGCGGAAAATGCACGCAGGCCTGCCCGTACGGCGCGATCATCGCGCAGAAGCGCCCCTGCGTCAATTCCTGCAAAGTAAAGGCGATCACCGTCGGCGAAGACAAAAAGGCCGTCATCGACAACGATAAGTGCATCGAATGCGGCGCGTGCGTCTACCAGTGCCCGTTCGGCGCCGTCGTCGATAAGTCGCTCATTCTCGACGCGATCGACATTTTGAAGAAATCCGAAAACAACGAAAAGTATCACGTCTACGCCGTCATTGCGCCCTCCATCGTCAGCCAGTTCAAGTACGCGAAAATCGAGCAGGTCGTAACCGGCATCCGCAAGCTCGGGTTCCATCAGGTGGTCGAAGCGGCTTTGGGTGCAGACATCACGCTGTACCACGAGGCGAAAGAGTGGCAGGAGAAGGGGATCCTCACCACGTCGTGCTGCCCTTCTTTCGTAAAGTTCGTGGAAAAGAATTTCCCCGATCTCGCCAAGTACATATCCCATTCCGTATCGCCCATGGTCGAAGCGGCGATGCTCATCAAGCGCACCGATCCGAACGGCAAAGTCATCTTTATCGGCCCTTGCTCGAGCAAGAAAGCGGAATACAAACTGCCCAAAACCAAGGGCGCGATCGACTGCGTCCTTTCCTTCGAAGAACTGCAGGCGTTTTTGGACGCCCGCCATATCGACCTGGAAAGCCTCGAAGAAACTTCCTTGGACAACGCTT
>CALVXE010000134.1 GCA_944368795.1 uncultured Clostridia bacterium
CGGGTATTCCGTTGGTGAAGCAAAGGCAAGCCGTGGGCCCGGCAGACGTGAGATCGGCCACGGCGCATTGGCAGAGCGTTCGCTGGTACCCGTTCTGCCCAGCGTGGACGAGTTCCCTTATGCCATTCGTCTGGTGTCTGAGGTGGTCAGCTCCAACGGCTCTACTTCACAGGCATCGGTGTGCGGTTCAACGCTGGCACTGATGGACGCCGGTGTGCCGATCAAAGCACCGGTGGCCGGTATCTCCTGTGGCCTGATCACCGCAGAAGACGGCAGTTTCATGACGATGATTGACATTCAGGGCCTGGAAGACTTCTATGGCGATATGGACTTCAAAGTCGCAGGTACGCACAAAGGCATCACCTCCATTCAAATGGATTTGAAAATTGACGGACTCACACCGGAAATCATCAAAGAAGCATTGGCTGTCACACATAAAGGGCGCGACTATATTATCGACAATGTCATTTTGGCCGCCATTGACAAGCCGCGCACTGAGGTCAGCAAGTATGCGCCCAAAATGCTCACCATGCACATCGACCCTGAAAAAATCCGCGATGTCATCGGAACCGGTGGTAAGGTCATTCAGAAGATCGTCGCAGATACCGGCGCTAAAATTGATATCGAAGAGGATGGAACCGTCTTTATTTCCGCGATCGATCCCCAGGCAGGAAATGCCGCCAAAGCTGCGATCGAATCCATTGTTTTTGAGCCCAAAGTAGGCGAAATCTACATGGGCAAGGTGGTCACGGTTAAGGAATTCGGTGCATTTGTCGAATACTATCCGGGACACGACGGGCTGGTTCACATCTCGCAGTTGGATAACAAACGCGTAGAGCGCGTGGAAGATGTGTGCAAAGAGGGTGACGAGTTTTTGGTGAAAGTGTTAGGCGTTGACGAAAAGGGACGCGTAAAACTTTCCAGAAAGGACTGCTTGCCGAAAGCATAATTGGCTTAAAACAGAAAAGCGTAGAAATGATTTTCTGTTTTTGATCAACAGTACAATTAACTGCCGCTTCCCAATTTGGGGAAGCGGCAGTTGTTCCATATATGCTTCACCGTGTGATTGTGAAACCATTTTTGCATCAATTGTTTCATATATTTCATATATATAGAAAAGCAAGACACATCTTTTCGAGAAAATCGTGTGGGATTTGTAAAAAATTATAGAAAAGCACCGGAAAAATGCGGAAAGAACAGATTTGTTCTTGACAGTTTTCACATTTTTTGATATGATTGAGTTACACAAAATGGGTCGAATAACCCAATACTGTTAAGGAAAGGAACGAAAGCAAAACATGAAAATCAAGCTCAAGCAAAAAGAAAAAGGTTTGCGCTGTCTGCTGGTTCTTCTTGCCATGACACTGCTGCTTTGTCTTTGTCTGAGCGCCTGCGGCGACGATGAAGAGACCGACGACGGAACATCCGACAACGGTGACAACTCGCAGGTCACAGACTATGCTGAAATGGCCGGCGTAGATCCAAATTGGTCCTATGAAGGCCAGACCTTTACGTTCTACATCGGCTCTGACGGATGGACATCAGATGACATCTGGGATGATGAAAATTCCACCATTATGGGATCCTCCAGCGGTGAGCCGCTGTACGATGCCGTCATGCAGAGAGTCCTATTGATGGATGAATTGTATGGCTGTACCATTGCGGTCATGGATTTCGATAATGGCACACCTTACCAGTCCATCACCAACCACTTAAACGCCGGCGACAATTCATTCCAGGCCATTTCCACCAGTGGTGAGATCTCTTACCGTCTGGCAGTGGAAGGCATGCTGTGGGATTTCACACAGTGGGACAACATTGACACAACGGCTGAATGGTGGGATCAGAACTTTGTAGATCAGATGACACTCAATGGCCATTTGTACTTCTTGAACGGTGAATACAGCCGACTGGATAACCAGATGACCCACGCCATCGCATTCAACAAAGATATGTGCGGCCAGTATGAAGGATTGCCGGAAGCAGAAGAATTCTATCAGATGGTAAAAGACGGCGAGTGGACGCTGGACCGTATGTTTGAATATGCTTCTTTGGTAACCGGTGAAGTCGACGGTGACGGTCAGCTCACCGACAAGGACCGTATCGGTTTGCTCTATCGTCAAACTTCCATATTCGGATTCTTGCAAGGAAGCGGCGTTTACATCGCACAAAAAGATTCCAACGGTGATTTGCAGTTCTCTTTCTGGAGCGACAAAACGGCTACTTTGTGGGAAAAACTGATCGATATGGCCAATTCGCCTTATGCGAAGAACACTGATAAAGACGGTTCCGGATCCGACGGTAAAATAAATGCTTCTGCCATGATGGACGACGACCGTGCACTGTTCTTCTGCGAATACATCGATACTTTTGAGAAAATGCGCCAGAGTGAGATCAACTTTGGTATCCTGCCTTTCCCCAAATATGATGAAAACCAGGAAAACTACATCTCCGCATCGCACGATTACGGCACCAACTTCCTGACTGTTCCGATCATGAACATGGACACGGAAAATACAGGTAATATTCTCAATATTTTCTCTGTCATGGGACAGGAACTGATTACACCTGTGTACTATGATAATGTGTTGTATTCCAAGACGGTGCGTGACGTGGAATCCCGCGATATGCTGGATATCATCTACGACACCAAATATTACGATCTGGGTACATACATGAACTGGTCCAATTTTGCTGAAAATCTGATGGAAGATATGTGGAATGAAAAATCCCCGAACATCTCCTCTTTCTATAGCTCCAACTCCAGAAGAGTAGAACGTCAGATCGAACAGGAAATGAGCAGCGATGCATTTGCATCTATTCTCGGTTAAGAAAAACGGTGATAGGATTGCGTAAAGCATCACCCACCTGCACCTGATCAAAAAAAGATGTTTCCGCAATCAGTGTATTCTGTGTGCGGGAACATCTTTTTTCTTTTCTTTTTTCTTCCACGTCCATGTGAAACGTTTGCGTAAGAAACAAAACATTGATTGTTATAAAGAATTGTTATAAAGATATGATACATCAAAATATCACATTGCGATATCTCATATTTTCTCCGAAAAAAGAGTAAAAATAAACACCGGAGAACTTGCTTATTTCCCCGGTGCTTGTGTTTTATCTGTTCCGATTAACAGCGATCATAAAATCTCATGCATAAAAAATTACTTGGTATCCTTTTCCGCACCTACCGTAGCCGAAAGTACCAAAGATTTTTTTCGCATTCGTAACAGCAACAAACATATTACCAGAATAAGGGGGAACACAATTGCAACGAGCAATCCCGCTCTTAACACTATTCCAATCGTATTTTGCGCTGATATAAGCAATTTGGTAAGAAATGAGGTATCCCCGTTTTGTACGTTTCCTGAAACCAGTCCGACCAATGCAGGACCTAAA
>CALVXE010000135.1 GCA_944368795.1 uncultured Clostridia bacterium
TTAGAAAAGATCTGTATGAATCGGAAAACCGTAGCTGATCTGGATTTGTCCGGTCCTCTCCATCGCAGGGAGTTCGGTTATATTTTTGATGAGAGAGGGTAAGTCAGCCAGAAAGAGGAAAGATCCGGGCTGCATGTGAAAGGAAAAGTAGTTGTCATCAACGGAGAAAATCCGGTAGCCACAGAGAAAATTTTCGAAACTTTAGAGAGTAGATGTGAAGAAAGAACAGCTGGAACATAAGGGGATAGAAGAGATGAAAGTGAATCGTGAACAAAAATTTGATTTCTATAGACGGGCGGCCCTTGTCTGCCGTTCAATTCCCTATGGAAAAGCTGCGACCTACGGGCAGATTGCGCTCTTGTGCGGAAAGCCGAAAAACGCCAGACAGGTCGGCTATGCATTGAGGACGGGGAGACTTGGGGAAGAAATCCCTGCTCACCGGATTGTGAACGCGAGAGGTGTTTTAAGCGGGGCGGCTTCTTTCGAGACGGCAGATATGCAGAAAATACTTCTGGAGGCAGAGGGCGTCCATGTGGAATATACGGAAGAAGGCTGGAGGGTGAACCTTAAGAGCGATGGATGGCACAACACCATGGAGGAGGCAATAAGGTTTCGTGATGAATTTGAAAAACAAGGGATCTGAATGATTGGATAGCGGAAAATAGGTGATAAAAAATAGGGGAGTGTTTGGGATCATGAAAATAATCATTTCACCGGCCAAGAAGATGAACATGGATACGGATACTCTGGCGCCGGAAAGTTTGCCGGTGTTTCTTGAAAAGACAGAAGAACTTCTGGCATGGATGCGGCAGCTGTCCCGGCAGGAGGCAAAAGAATTATGGAGGTGTAACGACCGGATTGCGGATCAGAATTATCAGCGGTTTCAGGAGATGAACCTGAGAAAAAATCTGACTCCGGCTGTGATTTCCTACGAGGGAATCCAGTATCAGTACATGGCTCCGGTAGTTTTTGAAGAGAGGCAGATGGAATATATCCGGGATCACCTTAAGATTCTGTCAGGTTTCTATGGAGTATTGAGACCTTTTGACGGTGTGGTTCCTTACCGTCTGGAAATGCAGGCCAAGGCCTCGGAGGCAGGAGATCTGTATCGATTCTGGGAAGATAAATTATACCGGGAGTTGAAGAAGGATGAAGGCGTTCCTTTTGAACCTTGCCTCAAAGGAATACTCTCGCTGTATTGAAAAATATCTGCAGCCTGGAGATGTTTTCCTGACTTGTGTATTCGGAGAACTGGAAGATGGAAAAGTGAAGCAGAAAGGGACTTATGCGAAAATGGCGCGGGGGGAGATGGTGAGATATCTGGCTGAGAACCAGGTGGAAGATATGGAAGAGATCAAAAATTTTGACCGATTGGGTTATCGGTTTGATGAGGGGCTCTCCTCAGACAGGGAGTACATATTTTTGAAATAGACAGCGGAAGTTTGTACCGATTCAAAGTTTTTAGAATATTTTATGTGAGGAAAAGAGATGGAAGAGAGACTGTTCATCAATGGAGACATACCAAAATCATATTTTCGCCTGGCGATCCCCAATGTTCTCAGCATGGTAGTTACCTTGTTTTATAATCTGGCAGACACTTATTTTATAGCAGCGGTGGGAAATACAGATCTGGTAGCGGGAGTCTCTTTATGTGCTCCCGTTTTGACCATTCAGATGGCATGTGGAAATATTTTTGCTCAGGGAGGATGCTCGCTGACATCACGTCTTTTGGGAGCAGCTAAGAAAGAGGAGATCCGGCATGTCAGCTCCCATTGTATTTACGCAGGATATTTGCTGGGGATTGTTCTGGGAGGCGTCTTTGTCTTGGCGGGGCCGGGAATGCTTTTGGTTTTGGGAGCGGACTCTGATACAGTTGGATTTGCGGGACAATATTTTTACTGGATTGCCGCAGGTTCGCCTTTCATTGTGGCTTCCTATGTGTATACAAATCTGTTCCGTGCAGAAGGGATGTCTAAGGAAGCAATGATTGGAACCAGTGTCGGAGCTTTGGTAAACGTGGTTCTAGATCCTATTTTTATTTCAGGGCTGGACATGGGGGCTCAGGGAGCAGCAATTGCAACTGTCGCCGGATATGTTGTGTCGGATTGCTACTGTACGGTTGTCTTACTTAGAAAAAGCCGGATTTTGTCGCTGAATCCTCAGTATTTTTCCATCTCCTGGGCTTATGAAAAACAAGTTTTGGGAAGTGGCATTCCGGCAGCGATTATGAATCTTGTCCAGAGTCTGAGTGTGATTTTTCTGAATCAATTTCTTCTCCCGTATGGGAATATAGAGATTGCGGCGATGGGAATTGCCATGAAAACGGTCTCAATTGTGAATCTGGTACTGGTTGGGCTTGCCTATGGAGGTCAGCCGTTGTTTGGATATTTCTTTGGCGCCAAGGATGATGAAAATCTGAGAAAATTGACGCACTTTAATCTTAAAGTATCTGCAGGGACAGCTATGGTGCTGTCTGCGGTAGTTTTTATGGCTGCCTCCCCTCTGATTCGGTTTTTTATGGATGACTCTCGGATTGTGAGGAGCGGCAGCTTAATGCTCCGGCTGCAAGTGGTGACCATGACTTTTGCGGGAATTGTCCTTTTGCTGACTCTGATTTTCCAGTCAGCAGGAAAAATCGGGATTTCCTTCCTGCTCTCTGTCAGCCGGCAGGGGATTCTCTTTTTGATTGTGCTGGCAATTGCCTCCAATGTGTGGGGATATTACGGAGTGCTGGCCTCTCAGGCAATTGCAGATGTGATTAGTATGCTGCTCGCAGGGACTTTATTTTATCGCGGGATCTATCGCAGATGGCAATGACTGGGATTCTTCTTCAAACCAGTATAAGGAGGAAGCGTCCAGATCTGCTGTCAGGGGAT
>CALVXE010000136.1 GCA_944368795.1 uncultured Clostridia bacterium
TTGTTCACGTCTCTACGGATATGCTGCCCCCACTGCATATGCAGATCCCAGCGGGGACGGCAGTGTGCGCGCATTTCACCATATGCATCCAGCTGGTGCCGTAACCTGTGTGAGCCTGCCGCATACCATCACATTAAACGAAGCAAAATCCGGGATTGCCGTTGCACCAGCAAAAGAACTGGAATCGCTGCGCAGAAACGAGCGCAAGCTTTCCGAACCGCTTTGTGTTCCGGCAAACAAAGAAACCGTCTTGGATATCGCACGCGGTACTTGCGTGGAAATTGATATTACCCTTTCTTTTGAGCCGGTCAATACAGTACAGTTGCGTCTGCTTCGTTCAGAAGACGGGGAACAATATACGGCTCTGAATGTACATCCTGGGAACGGTACCACATGGCGCGATTTGGCCGAGTGGCATGCAGATTGTTTGATTAGTATGGACTGCACACATTCCTCACACCATACAAATCTCAGTGCACCGGAAACGGTAAGTTTCCCCAAAAAAGATTATGCGCCGATTCGTTTGCGTATTTTTATCGACCGCAGCGCCATTGAAGTATTCACCATGACCGGCTTGCCTTTGGGACGGCGCGTGTTGCCCGACGTAGGAAGTGATACCTTTTCAATTTGTGCAATCAATGGTGACTGCACCATTACGGAAATGACCGTATGGGACATGGAAGATATCAATGAATGCGCTTCCAATCTTAATTTTTGAAACATAGAGCTCTTCTCCTTCTCCATTTTTCATTTAAATTATACTTTTGAGGAGGAACCATGATGAAACAACTGATTTGCTTCATCCTTACCCTTGTGCTTTTATGCGTTTCTTTTTCTGTATTAGTTGTACAAGCAAGTACAACCAAAAACCTCACTTCCACTACAGTTAGTACAAATGAGGACATTGTCTTTGAAGACGTAGCTGACAACTTCTGGGGGAAGGCGGACATTGACTGGGCTGTGGAAAACGGTATTACTGCCGGTATGACATATACCACCTTTGTTCCTGACGGACAACTTACCCGCGCACAATTTGTCTGTTTTCTGTCCCGCTTGGCAGAAAAAATGAATTTCAACGTGGCTTTCACACAAAAGGAATATCCGTTTGTGGATGTCAATCCCCATGTTTTCTACGGTACCCCAGCCAACTGGGCGTTTGAACAAGGAATCGTCGCAGGAGCAGGAAAAAATGCACAAGGGCGAGAATTGTTTATGCCGGAGCAAAACATCACACGTCAAGAGATGGCGGTGATGATGGATCGTATGTTAAACGGACTGCTTGGTGTAACACTGGGCCCTTCCGACGCACTACAATATCCCGATGCAGCCTTGCTTGCAGATTGGGCACGATCCGCGGCGCCGACCATGCAATACACCGCTTTGATTCAGGGACGTCCCGACGGCTCCTTTGATCCCAACGGTCTTGCCACTCGGGCAGAAGCAGTTGCCGTTGTGCACCGATTGTATAACCTCATCATTCCAAAAGCATGCACGGACCAAGACGGTACAAATTACGACGGAACCAGCCGCAGCCGGATGTTCCGCCTGGACATGCTGAACACATACGCCAATGAACCAAACGGCGTTTTGATGCTGAATGAGGGTGACGCTGCCGCAGTTGGTACTGGTGCGTACACTTGCGGTCGTTTCACTGTGACAGCCGCGGTGGAAGAGGATGGACAAATCCTGTTGGAAAGTCCAGATGCGGCAGAAGCATTTCAATCGTTTGACTTATCCGCATATACGGAAAAAGACGGAAACATGCATACATACGATCTGATATGGCTTGACAACAACATGTATGTATTCTTCGTAGACGGCAAAGAAGTACATAGAATCGGTGATGAATATATCGCTCCAGTCGCAGATACCCTACCTGCCACATTGACGCTTTCCGGCAAAATGAAAGTGGAACAAAGTGCAGTATATCGCTATATTGATCAATCTCCCTTTGCCTTGCACGGAGCGCTATCCACCAAAGGTGCATATATGATCGATGAAAACGAAAATATTTATCAATTAAACACGTTGCATGTGTTTAATGCAAATCAATTGCTATCTTATACAAGCTATGAAACAATGAAATGGATACGAGATGACTGGGGAATCGATGGCATTCGCTTGGGTTCAGTGTTAGATGAAACCGGTGCACACTATGACGGATTTGTTGTAGGTACTCCTGAAAACAGGGAAACCATGATGCAAAACATTCACAATGCTATACAAACGGCTACTTCTCTTAACATGTATATTATTGTTGATTGGCACGGACTGGATGAATGGGAACGTTATGACAAACAACCCGCTCCTGATGGTTCTGTCTATTCCCGTGCTGATCCCAATATTTACAAGGAGGAAGCCCTTGTTTTCTTTGCATCTATTTCAGAACAATATGCAAATCATGACAATATTCTCTATGAATTGTATAATGAACCTCTTGACGGCAAAGCAATCTATCCCAATGATTTTGACAGTGCCTATGCGTATGCGTGGGAACGCATCAAACAATATGCAACAGATATCATCGATATTATTTGGAAAAACGATCCCAACGCCATGATTTTGCTCGGAACTCCATCCGCTTGTCAACAAATCACGATTCCTCTATCCGACTCAACTTTCCGTGAAAAATATGAGAATGGATATCTGATGTATACTGCGCACTTTTATGTCGGATTGCATTCAGACGCGTTATATGCACAAATTGTTAATGCC
>CALVXE010000137.1 GCA_944368795.1 uncultured Clostridia bacterium
TTCGGCCTCTGCGGATATATTGTAAACGCGTGGCGTTGCCGCGGTTCGTTTGTGGTGCCGCGCGTGTGCACGATGGGGTTTGAAAAAATTGAGACGCAGGGCGTTTGACACCACGCAAACACTGGAAAGGCTCATGGCTGCTGCACCAAACATCGGGTTCAATTGCCATCCAAGCCAGTGAATAAAGACACCGGCAGCCAGCGGAATGCCAATGATATTGTAAATAAATGCCCAGAACAGATTTTCGTGGATGTTGCGCAGGGTCGCGCGGCTCAGTCGAATGGCGGCAGGTACATCGGTCAGTTTGCTTTTCATTAGGACAACGTCGGCAGCGTCAATCGCAACATCTGTGCCGGTACCGATCGCCACACCGATGTCGGCGCTTGTCAAGGCGGGTGCGTCATTGATTCCGTCTCCCACCATCATCACGCCTCCGTTGCTATTCTCTTTGTAGGAACGAATGGCACGTTCTTTGCCGTCCGGCAGAACGCCTGCAATGACTTCATCCACACCGGCCGCATTGCCGATCGCTTTGGCAGTGCGCGGGTTGTCTCCCGTCAGCATCACCACGCGCATCCCCATGTCACGCAGTTCCCGAATTGCTTGTGGACTGTCCGTTTTGATCGTGTCTGCGACGGCAATGACCCCGTACAAAACGTTTCCCTTTGCAAAGAACAGCGGTGTTTTTCCGTCACTTGAAAATTGTTGCGCTGCACGGCTTACGTGATCGGGAATATCGGCATGTTGACGAATAAAACGGTCGTTGCCGCCCCACAAATCCACATCGCTTATATCTTTGGCGCGCAGACCGTTACCGGGAAGCGCTTCAAAATCAGAAACGTGTTGGGGAAGAATCTGCTTTTGCGCCGTAAAATCCATCACTGCACGTGCCAGCGGATGTTCACTGTTTTGTTCCAGTGTGCATGCCAACTGTAACAATGTTTCTTCTTTGATTTCGGGTGCGCAAAAAATGTCTGTAACGTTCGGTGTTCCTTGTGTGATGGTCCCGGTTTTGTCCAGTACGACCACTGCGGAACGTCCCGTTTGTTCCAAAGATTCTGCGGTTTTGAATAAAATGCCGTTTTTTGCCCCCACACCGGTACCAACCATGATCGCTACAGGTGTCGCCAGACCCAGTGCACACGGGCAGCTGATCACAAGAACGGAGATCCCGCGTGCCAATGCAAAACCGATGCTTTCTCCCAGTGCCAGCCATACGCACAGGGTTATCAGAGCGATGAGAATCACCACCGGAACGAATACGCCGGATACACGGTCTGCCACCTTGGCAATCGGCGCTTTTGAGGCGGCAGCATCACTCACCATCCGAATGATCTGTGACAGTGCCGTATCTTCGCCCACTTCTGTCGCTTCACATTGCATCATGCCGGATTGATTGATGGTGCCTGCACGTACCGGATCCCCGACACTTTTGTCAACCGGGATACTCTCTCCGGTCAGAGCCGATTCATCCACCGCGCTGTTTCCTATCTTTACAACGCCGTCAGCCGGTATGCTTTCTCCCGGACGAACAACAAAAACATCTCCCCGTTGTACCTGTTCCGCCGCCACCCGCGTTTCCGTACCGTTGCGCAAAATCGTCGCCTCTTTGGGAGATAACCGCATCAAACTTTTCAGAGCATCGGTGGTTTTTCCTTTGGATCGTGCCTCCAGCATTTTTCCGAGTGTGATCAGTGTTAAAATCGTCGCGGCAGATTCAAAGTAAAATTCGTGCATGAAGCTGTTGACCGTGGTGATATCCCCTTGCGCTTGTGCATTGCTCATCAAGAACAGGGAAACGGTGCTGTAGATAAACGCCGCTCCCGCACCCAGTGCCACAAGCGCATCCATGTTCGGTGCACGATGCCACAAACTGCGCAATCCGTTGACAAAAAACCGTTGGTTGATTACCATGATGATTGTACTGAGCAACAGTTGCATCAGTCCCATGCTCACGTGATCTTTGCCCAAAAAAGCGGGCAGTGGCCAGTTCCACATCATGTGTCCCATGGAAATGTACATCAATAGGACCAGAAAAATCAGAGAGGAGATCAACCGTCCGCGCAGCTGACGAAATTGTCGCATATGCGCTTCTGACGGGTCATCCGATGTGTCTATGTGTTTTGA
Organism: uncultured Clostridia bacterium; assembly: GCA_944368795.1. GTDB lineage: Bacteria > Bacillota > Clostridia > Christensenellales > Borkfalkiaceae > Borkfalkia. The sequence goes on from CALVXE010000137.1 coordinate 2,128, forward strand.
TGGGTTTGTTTCTGTTTCTTTTTTTGCAGCGCCATAACCTGCTTTTTCTACAGCGGAAATGACCGCCTGTTCTGTCACGTCGCCCGTCACGATCATAGATCCTGTCAAAAGGTTAACATTACATTGTTTTACCCCCGGCAGTGCGGATACCGCTTTTTCCACGCGTGCGCTGCACGCCGCACAACTCATCCCTGTGACGTTGTATTGTTCTTCGGTACAGTTGTTTGTATCAGCATGGTTTTCGGCGGCGTGATGTTCTTTTTCTTTCGTTTGTTGCATGTGGCGCACACCTCCTTTTTTGTTGTTTTCTATGTTTCTTTCTGCCTGTCATGATGAATGATGGCCCATCGTAGTTTGCACGAACAGCGAAAACCCCCGCGTGCTGTTATTTCATCAATTTTTGCAGGGTCTTGACCAATTCGTCTACGACTTGGTCGTCGCCGTTTTTGATATCACGCGTCACACAATTACGAATGTGTTGTGCCACCAGATCCCGGTTAAAGGCATTGAGCGCCGCGTTTACGGCAGCACATTGTATCAGAATGTCCGGACAGTATGCGTCATGTTCAACCATGTTGCGGATTCCGCGAATTTGTCCTTCCATGCGGTTGAGTCTGTGAATCAGTCGCCGACGTATTTCTGCACTGCGCTCTGTTGTTTTTTTCATACAGGAACAATGTGTTGTGTCACCGTGATCCTTGTTTGTGGTGCAAGCGTTTGTTTGTGTTTCTAATGCATCGGTTTTGGGGAAATGTTTCGACGTCTGTTCCATGTGTCCCTCCTGCGGTTTCTGTTTGGAACGTGCTGTTGCACGCTCTTGATCGAACCGGCAACGTGCTTGCCTTGCATGCGGCTGTGCTTGTTTGAACCGCGTGTTTTGGCAGTGCATGATGTTGTCTCGATCGCTTGTTTTTTATCGTTTGAAATGTTTCATGTCCGGTTATATTCTCGGTCATTGCGTGTGCTTGTTCCATCGGCGCCGATGGCGCGTTGCGATCGGCAAACAGCACAATGTGATGTGTTATCATCATTGCCGCCCGATTGTTATGTTAAATACCCGTAGGGGGTATTTTGTATTTTGATTATATACCCCCCACGGGTATTTGTCAAGCGCTTTTCTGATTTATTTTAATTTTGGCGACCACATCATGATTGTTGGTTGAAAATTGTACTTTGTCGTGATGGTGGCTAAAGCAACTTACCTGTCTGGCTTTGTCATATATAATTTCAGAACGAATGGGATAGCGTCCAGACATTTATGCCGATTTGTATGCGATGTGCTGCATGGAAACGTGTTGATCACAAGGATGTATATACCGGACGAATGTTTGAAAAAAATACCCGGCGAAATGTCAGAACATCGCTGACACTTCACCGGTATAGATTGGTTTGTATGTTGTTTTTTTGTTTTTAGGTTGATGCGGAATATTCTGTGTTTGTTGGCACATTCAACTCTTTTTTCAGCTGTTGTAAAAAGAGCGCCCCAGCACGTGAAAATGTCCGTTGTTTTTTCCACGCAACGCAAAGTGCCGCATGCAGCGGCGGATGAAAGGGACGAAAGCAGAGTGTATCGGGCGACGTTGATTCTTTTATTGTGCCGTCTTTTGTATCTGTTTCTTCTGTGCGCATCAATTTGTCTAAAACCACGGCATATCCAAGACCCGCTTTTACAAAACGGGAAGCATTGTAGATCAGATCATATGTAGCGATGACGTTTAATTGGGAAAAATCCCGTTGGAAAAAGCGTGCCATTTCACTGCTCCCCGCCGTTTGATGGGAGAACAGCAGCGGTTTGTCCCACAGATCGCGCGGCGAAACGCTTGTCTGTTTTGCCAACGGACTGTCGTGACGCATCATCACGCCCCACGTATCGGTTACCGGCAGGGACAAATAGTCGTATTTTGTTGTATCCGCAGGATGTACCAGCAGCGCAAAATCCAGCAGACCGTGTTCCAATTGTGCGCGCACGCGATCCGCGTCCCCGCTATAGATTCGATACCGGATGCGCGGATATTGCACTTGCAGTTTTTGAGCAATTTGTGCCAGGAGCAACATGTTTTCACTTTCTCCGCCACCCAGATAGATATCACCGGCTACAAGCGTTTCTGCATCGCGAATTTGCTCTACGGTTTTATCCATCAAAGCAATGAGTTCCTCTGCGCGGTCGCATAGCAATTTTCCCGCTTCGGTCAGTGTTACGCGTCGTGGTTCACGCACCAGTAGCTGCTGTCCCAATTCCTGTTCCAATTCTTTGATCTGCCTTGAGAGCGGTGGCTGCGTCATATGCAGAATGGCTGCTGCCTTG
>CALVXE010000138.1 GCA_944368795.1 uncultured Clostridia bacterium
GTCCTGCCGACAGCTCCCCCTGGCTTACGAGCGCACGCACGGCGTCCGGCAGACCAAGCAGACGCATCGCATTCGTAATCACCGGCCTCGATTTACCCACGCGCTCGGACACCTGTTCCTGGGTCAATCCGCCTCGGCAATGCAACTGCGGCGCGAAGCGAATTTCCGCATAACACAATCCCTGGCGTGAAAGTCTCACCATCAACGATCGAAATGCAAGCGTAATGGTCTGTTCGGTTTGCAGCACCGAAAGCGGCAATTCAAATTTCTGCAAATAACCGCCAAGGCTGCCACCGCCGGGCGGCGCAACCAAAAGCGTATCCAACGCATGTGGCCCGTCCGGCATCGGTGGCAGAGAAACGCCGGAAAGTGACGCCAATTGCAACACATCTCGTGCGGAAAGCGATCCATCCAAATGCAAGTGCAGATCAATCACAGCGGCAAATGCTCCTTTTCTAAAAATCATTCTCCCTTTTCGGAAACCAGCAAACATATTGTTCCCTGTTTGAATTCCGAATATCGGTCATTTCTTTTCCTTCACTATAACAAAACGCCCCTACTTTGTCAAGCGAGAAAAAAGAGTTACACGCGGGAAAACCGTGTAATAAAACACAAAAAAAGCAGCGCGGGGGCACATACCCTCGCACTGTTTTGAAATACGTCGCAATAGGGGTGTCCCTCCCGCACTTGCAATCAATTTACCGGTGCTTTATGGGACAAACATCCACATCTTTCACAAACGATCAATTGCAAACGGCCGCCTGATACGTTGCGTCATCCACCGCTTCTAACCAATCATTGGAAAGATCCGTACCGGGTACCTCTACGGCAAGATGCGAAAACCAGCTGTTCGGTGCTGCGCCATGCCAGTGTTTGACACCGGCTGGGATATTCACAACATCTCCCGGAAACAGCTTACGCGCTTTTTCACCCCATGCCTGATAATAACCCGTACCGCCCACGCACACCAAGATTTGTCCGCCGCCGCTTGTCGCACGGTGCACATGCCAGTTGTTGCGGCATCCCGGTTCAAACGTGACATGAAAAATGCCGACCTGTTCGCCGGATACAGGCGCAAGATAGCTTTTACCGATAAAATATTTTGCAAATGCCGTATTTTCTTCCCCGATGGGAAACAGAAGCTGTTTTTCATATGCCTCTTTTTGCACTTCTTTTTCGTTTGCCACAGCGGTTTTGGTCGATTTCACCGTGACATCATCGTCTCTGGGGTCCTGCCACACCTGCACGGCCATGCGAAACGCTGCCCATGCCTTTGGCCATCCGGCATAAAACGCAGCATGCGTCAAAATTTCCGCAATTTCTTCTTTTGTGATCCCATTGTTTTTCGCCGTTTGCAGATGATATTGAAACGAGCTGTCGACCAGCCCCTGTGCCATCAGGCACACAATGGTAACCAGGGAGCGATCGCGCAGAGAAAGCTGTTCCTCGCGGCTCCACACTTCCCCAAACAACACATCATCATTCAGCTGCGCAAATTTTGGTGCAAACGTGCCCAATTGATCTCTTCCCGCCGTTTGTTTTTTCATTGTTATATCCTCCTTATATTTTGTTTGGTTGCCAATCCATCATAAAAGCGCCCCATAACTTTACATGCCGTATTTGTTCTGTGATAGCCCGCATCAATCCAAAGCGTTCCCGTCAAAATGTTTGCACACAAGCATAATGCATGTTCGATACCGTTTTATTTTGAAACGGACGATATTTTATCATTTATACCACACCGGTTGTCTGATTCTGTGCCATCACACCGACAAGTGCATGAGGCACATACAATTCTTCCAAATAAGCCATCTGTTCTGCCGTAAGATGTAAATTGACTGCCGCTGCGGCTTGTGTTACATGCTCTGATTTGGTCATACCGACCACAGGGGCATTGACACGTGCCAGCAACCAAGCAAGTGATACTTGTGTCATAGACACGCCCAACTGATCGGCGAGTATCGCAACACGATCAATAATTTTTTGATCTTGTAACGCTGTGCCATCATATTTTCCCTTGGCATAAGAATCTGTTTCCAGGCGCAGGGATGTCTGTCCCTTTCGTTTGGACAGACGTCCGCCAGCCAGGGGACTATAGGGTGTTATAGCAATGTCGTCCTCCTTACAAAGACGCACCATTTCGCGCTCCTCTTCGCGGAAGATCAAATTATAGTGTCCCTGCACTGCAACAAAGGGCTGAAATCCTTCTTGTTTTGCCAGTGCGTTTGCTTTGGCAAGCTGATACGCATAACAGTTGGAAATTCCAACATACCGCACTTTACCGGCACGTATGACACGATCCAATCCATCCATCCATTCATACAGCGGGGTTTGATTATCCCACATATGGTAAATGTACAAATCAATATAATCTGTGCCCAAATTTTTAAGACTTTGTTCCACCGCATTTTGAATGTGCGCCTGCCCGCTGACGCCCGCTTCCATTTCCTCTTTGGTACGTGGCAAAAATTTGGTTGCGACCACCACTTCATCCCGCCGTACCGACTCTTTGAGCGCTTTTCCCAGATATTTTTCACTGGTACCGCACTGATATGCCGCAGCCGTGTCAAAAAAGTTGATGCCATTGGAAAGCCCGGCATGAATGATTTCCCGACTTTTTGTTTCATCCAATGTCCAAACATGCTATCCCAGCCTGTTATCTCCAAATCCCATGCATCCCATACAAATACGGGACACGTTCAGATCTGTATGTCCAAGTTTCTGATATTCCATGTTTCATTTTCTCCTTTCCTTCAAAATTTGTTATATTGTTCCTCTTTTTTGATCCACATTTGTTTCGGACAATTCCACAATTCCACAACGGAGATAATCAATACGCGCAACCAATTTTTCCAAATCATGGATGGTTTGCAGCAATGCATCACGCCGCATTTGAAGCATACGCCGACGTTGTTGTGCCGTTTGCGCTCCCTGCAAACAAAGGCACAGATAGGTTTTTGCCTCCTGTTCGGTAAATCCAAGCTCATACAATGTCATGACCAAACTCAGGTTTTTCAAATCTGCATCGGTTTGCAAATCTGTTTTTGTTTCTTTCCCCGCTTTTTGCGTTCCATTTGCGCACAAATTCCACTGTTCATAGGCGCGTATCACACGCAAAGGAATG
>CALVXE010000139.1 GCA_944368795.1 uncultured Clostridia bacterium
GTAGTGGGGGTGCCTCGTGTGATGAAAAACTTTGAGGATTTGTCGTATCCAGTGGTTTTTGCGGTGTTTGTACTGTATGATTGGATCCTGTTAGGCTGTTGGAGGATGAACTTTTGTTTGGCGCCGTGTCTTGTTCATATAAAAAATGCTGCAGTGAGGCATCCAACGAGGCTTGTAACGATGCAGCGGTAACGGTTGTTTCTCTCGAGGCGTTTGCTGTGAAAGGCGTGCAGTTTGTTTGGTGTACGGCGCTGTCGATTTCTTCTTTGTTTTCCGCTGCGAAATGTTTGCTTTCCCATGTTTGTGCAGAATTTTTGTACAGATCATCCTGCTGTTTTTGCAGATACGTCTCACTTGTGTGCTCATTTTGCTGCGGTGCAACGTCGCTGTTTGAAACGGAGGGGTCAGATGGTGTTCCTAACAAAAGATCAGATAGGCAATAAGGGCAGATCCGTGTGCTGTCGGCGATCTGTCGCTTGCAAAATCGACAAAGCATGATGATTTCTCCTTTTGCCGTCACAGGAATGGGCGATGATGGAATTGACGGGGTCAACGGGTGTGTGCGGGATGGCAAATGTTGTAACCAAACACATCATCTAAGAAGACGTATCGTTTCGCTCACACATTTTTCCGTGGCCGTATGTCAGGAATTATAGCGAAATTCAAAACATATGACGAACAAACGTCACTTATTTTGTTCAGTATAACAAAAAAACATCGCTTTGTCAAATTGTGTTGTTTCAACATTCAGACAAAGCGATATTCTTTTATGGCAAATCACGCTGTAAACAACGATCAAAGATCGTTGTTGCATGATTGACATGGCGGTGTACAAGGGGACATACCCACTATGGTACTATGGTTGAAAAAATATGGGTTTGTTATTTTGTCGTTTGCAGTGTTTGCAGAATGCATTGCAACGCTGCTTGCACGGTTTGACGACGGACGTTGTCGCGTTGGAGAAAGGTGTTTTGTTCGATGCCGTTTGTTTGTTGTTCTCCGGCGGCTTTGGTCAAATGCTCTTCTTTTACGTCAGTAAGCGGATCATGCGTTGTTTGAGATGTTGTTTTGTTTGCATGCCCACCGCATTGCAGACGCGTGACAGCAACGCCGTTTTGTGTCGCACATCCCAAAAACACACAGCCCACAGGCGTTTGTGCCGTGCCCCCGGTGGGGCCCGCTACGCCGGTGACGCTGATCCCGATATCTGCGCCCACAGCCAGACGGATCCCTTCTGCCATTTCAGCAGCAGTTTGCGCACTCACAGCGGTGTATGTTTGCAGTGTTTGCGTTTGAACACCCAAGAGTTTGTGTTTGATGCGGTCAGAATAGCTGACCACCGCGCCCTCCAAAACAGCGCTTGCACCGGAAATATCGGTCAGTGTTTTTGCAATATATCCCCCGGTGAGAGATTCTGCTGTGGCGACCGTTTTATTTGCGTGTTGGAGTGCCGATACCACGTGTGCGGCAAGTGTATGCAAGGATTCATCTGTGACGGTTTCACTGCATACGTGTAATGGAACAGACTCCAATGTTAGGTTAGAAAAGTCTGAAAGATCGGAAAGATCTGAAAAATCGCTGTTGGCGGGCGGATGCGGTATTTTCATTGTCGTTTCTCCCTGCATCAAGGCAATCATATGATATGATACCATTTCCAACAAACTGTGATTGGAAACAGATATTCTAAAATTTATGTGCGCCGATAAAGGATTTTACGCGCGCCGGCGCCTGTTCTCCGAACACTTCATCGGGTGTCCCTGCTGCCGCTACAACGCCGTTGTCCATAAACAATATCCGGTCAGAGATATCATGAGCAAAACGCATTTCATGTGTGACGATGATCATGGTCATGTCTCGTGTGGCAAGCTCTTTGATCACGTTCAGCACCTCGCCGGTCAGCTCGGGATCCAATGCAGATGTGGGCTCGTCAAAGCACAAAATATCCGGGTGCATGGCCAGTGCCCGCGCGATCGCAACGCGCTGCTGCTGTCCGCCGGAAAGCTCAGAGGGGTAATTTTCCAGTTTTTCGTATAGCCCCACTGAATCAATCAGTTGTTTTGCTTCCGAATCAATTTGTTCCAAAATTTCACGCTTATTTGTTTTCCAATCCGGACGCGCTTTTGCGGCGAGGATCCGCGGCAGCGTGACATTTTTCAGCACATTGTATTGTGGGAACAGATTAAACGATTGAAACACCAACCCCATCTTTAATTGGTTTTTTCGTTTTTGTGCGCGCGACAGTTCTGTTTTTCCGTCAAACACCAAATCGCCGTCCACAACGATTCTTCCGCTGTCCGCTGTTTCTAAGGATGTCAGACAGCGCAGCAGCGTGGTTTTGCCGCTGCCGGATGAACCGATCACGGAAAGGATTTCGCCGCGTTCCATCGAAAAATCAATCCCCTTGAGAACCTTTGTATCCCCAAAACTTTTTGTCAGTTGCGTTACTTCCAAAATGGCCACAGTTACCACACCCCCTTATGCCTTAAAATAGCTTAATTTCTTTTCCAACTTGCCCAGCAACAGCGTCAAAATGCCGCTGAATACCAGGTAATACACGGCGGTAAAGAACAGTGGCCAAACAAGACCGTCACTCTTCATAAAGGATTCACCCATCCAGATCAGTTCTTGCAGGGCGATCACACGGGCAAAGGAAGTATCTTTGACCAACGTAATGATTTCATTGGAGATGGGAAGTACGATGTGTTTGATCACCTGAAGCAGAAAAAAAAAAAAAAAT
>CALVXE010000140.1 GCA_944368795.1 uncultured Clostridia bacterium
GCAGGCCAATGCATTGACGGTCGCATCTACATTTGTCGCCTTGGAATCGTTTATATATGTAACCCCGCCGATTTCTGCAACCGTTTCGAGCCGATGGCGCACGCCTTTCATGGAGGAAAGAGCTTTGGCTATCATGCCGCTTTCGATCCCCATCACCTTTGCCGCACAAATAGCGGCCAACGCGTTTTTGATATTGTGCTCGCCTTTCAGAGAAAGCTGATCCGCATCCATAATTTTTTCGTTTTCAAAATACAGACTGCCGTCGCAACAGCAAGCGCCGTCTACTCTTTCACGGACGGAAAACCAGCGGATCGGGCAACGGGCGTCTTTTGCGAAGCCCCGTATCGCCGCATCGTCGTAATTCAAAACGGCGACCTCGCTTTCTCGCATGTTCCGAAGAATTTTGGATTTCAGATATATATAATTTTCCATGCTGTAATGGCGGTTCAAGTGGTCTTCCGCAATGTTTGTAATGATCGCCACATGCGGGCGTATACTCGAGAGCGTTTCCAGCTGGAAACTCGAAACTTCCATGACGGCGATATCATCGTAGCCCAGCATATCGACGCAAGCGGTCAGGGGCGTTCCGATATTGCCGCAAGCGACACTGTTTTCTCCCGCCGCGCGAAAAATCTCGTCTAACATGGTTACCGTCGTAGTTTTTCCGTTGGTTCCCGTTACGGCTACCAAAGCCGACCGCAGAAACAAACAGCCCAATTCCGACTCTCCGATGATTCGCTTCCCCTTTTTCCGAAACAGCACCGGAAGTTCATGGTCGATCGGAATGCCCGGGCTCAAAACAAGCACATCGCATTCTTCCGCCGCCGCGGTCAATCCGCTCTCTGCAATCGATATCGCCCCTTTTTCTTCTAAGCTTGCAATATTTTTATGTACCGCACCGGCATTCACATCGTCATACATATAGACGGCAGCCCCGCGCTTCAGCAGAAATTCGCAGGCAGACACGCCGCTCTTGGAAATTCCCGCGACCAAAAATTTTTGTTTTTTAAAATACATCGCACTCCTCCAAACTTACTGAACGAAAAAGAGACAGAGGGCCCCCGCAACAAATGTTATGAATGAATAAGCATACACGATTTTGCTTTCCGAATAACCTTGTTTCTGAAAATGATGATGCAGCGGCGCCATGAGAAAAATTCTCTTTTTCGTTCTTTTATAATATATTACCTGCAATATTACAGATATTCCGGAACAGACAAACATAATCCCTATCACGGCTATATACAGCAAGTTTCCGCTGAATACACTGATCGCTGCCGCGAAACCTCCGAGGCCGAGAGACCCCGTATCCCCCATAAAAACCGACGCTCGGTTTGTGTTAAACAAGAGATAACCGGCCAAAACGCCGCTTAAAATCAAACTTAACCGTGAAAGAGCGCCTCCTTCCGCTCCGGAAAGACAATAAATAAGCGCCGCCATGGCCGCAAAATACCAAAAACTTACCGACGCCGCCAGCCCGTCCAACCCGTCGGTCAAATTTACGCAGTTCGTTACCGCAACAAAGATAAACGCGGCAAGGGGAACGATCCAAACGCCGATGTCAACCGAAAAATGCGCAAACGGCAAATTCAGCACCGTTAATTTGTTCAAATAACAAAAAATCCCTGCGATCAAAGCCAGCGCTATCTGAAATACAATTTTCTGATACGCCCGCAATCCTAAATTCCGACGGAAATGAAACTTTAAAAAATCATCCAAAAAACCGACGGCCGCATATGCAAGCCCGAATGTCAGCGCAACGGCCGACAGCTTGTCCGAAAACAGACCAAAAATAAAAAAGCACAGAACCGCGGCCATAAGAAAAGCGAGCCCTCCCATTGTAGGAGTGCCGCTTTTCCCTTCGTGTTCTTTCACATATCCCAAAATATATTGGCCCGCGTGCAATTTTTTTAAGAGCGGAATGACTGCCGCACATAGAATCGCAGACGCCAATGCCGATACGATCAAAATCAATAATTCAACTTTCATTATAGCCGTCTTTCTGCGCAAATGTTCTGCTCAGTACTTTTTTTATGGCGGATACGTCGCTGTAAATGTGCCGCACCCCCATGATCTCCTGATAATTTTCTCCGCCTTTGCCCGCGACGAGCAAAACGTCGCCCTCGCGCAGCATGTCGATCGCATATTCGATCGCGCATTCCCGATCGACCACGATCACATAGGAATCCGAAACGGAACGGGTCCCCTTTTCAATCTGCAAAATAATATCGAACGGATCTTCATAACGAGGATTATCCGAGGTCAAGACGCAAAAGTCCGCGATCTTCGCGGCGATCTGTCCCATGATCGGCCTCTTCATCGCATCGCGATTCCCGCCGCAGCCGAATACGCAAATCAATCGGCCGCCGCAATGGCATTTTAATGCCGAAAGCGACTTTTCCAGCCCATCCGGAGTATGCGCAAAATCGACGAATATATCCGCTCCGCGCGCCCTCGCCACATGTTCCAGCCTGCCGCTTACGTGTGATAACCCGGCCAGCCCCGCCGCTATGACCGGGACTGACACGCCGAGCAATTTCGCGCACTCCGCCGCCGCCATTGAATTATAGACGTTGTGCAAGCCCGCCATGTTTAACCGTATATCGTACAGTTCATCAAATAAATTGATCACATACGAACATCCCTCAAAATTTTCCCGGATGTCCACGGCAAAAACCTCCGCCGGATTCTCCAACCCATAGCAAAAAACGTTTTCGCTATTCCGCGCAATTTTTCTTCCCTCTTCATCGTCTGAATTGATCACGGCAAAGCGATAACTTCCCGCGGAAAACAATTTTTCTTTCGCCGCCGCATAGGCCTCCATCGTTTTAAAAAAATCCAAATGATCTTCGCTGAAATTCGTAAATATACAGCATTCGAAAAATATTCCTTCCGTCTTCCCGAAATAGAGGGCATGCGCGGACACCTCCATCACGACATACTCGATCCCGGAAGAAACCATATCTGCAAAAATTTTGTAAAGAAAGGAAGGGTCGGGCGTAGTCAGTTCCGGCGAAACTTCTTTGTTCGCATAATAGATGCCGAGCGTTCCGATATTGCCGCACTTTTTCCCCGCCGCCGTTAAAATGGACGCAAGCATATGCGCCGTAGTGGTCTTTCCGTTTGTTCCAGTAATTCCGATAATTTTTAAACGCCGTTCCGGGTGCCCGTAAAAAGCCGCCGCGATTTGCGTAGCCGCACCGCGCCCGTCTTTGACGATGATCTGCGGCACATCGATCGCCAATTCTCTTTCCGCAACCAGCGTGACCGCCCCGGCCGCGACAGCTTCTCCCGCATAATCATGCCCGTCGTGTTCCCCGCCCGCAAAGCAGACAAACAGATCGCCGCTCAGAATATGCTTGCTGTCGGTTCCTATCCCTGCGATCTCCGTTTCTCGAAAACCGATCGTTCTTTCGTAGCCGATTTCTTTTAGCAAATTAGAAAGTAACAAAGCCAAGCTCCTTTATTCATACGGGGAGATCCCCTTTAAGTCGATTATGCCCTGAAAAATTTCCTGCGCAACGGGTGCGGCGACAACGCTGCCGTAGTACGCTCCCTGCGGCTCATCCACTATCACGAGCGCAAGATACTGCGGATCGTCGGCAGGAAAAAAGCCCAAAAAGGAAGAAACGTATTTTCCCTGCGCGATCGCCCCGTTCTCGAATTTTTGCGCAGTGCCCGTTTTTCCTCCTACTTTATATCCTTCGATATACGCCTTACTGCCGCTTCCGTTTTCGACTACGCCCTCCAAAAGCGAAGCCAAAATGCGGGAAGCCTCTTCGCTGATCGTTCTGTTCTTCAGCAGAGCGGGTATTTCTTCATCGACCTTCCCGTCTTCAGAAAAAATCCTGTCTACCAACCGCGGCTGATAATAGTAGCCTCCGTTGACAGCGGCCGCGCCTGCGCAGGCAAGCTGAAGAGCCGTAACCGCAACGGTCTGCCCGAAACCGATCCTGGCTAAATCGCATGCGCGCACGGCGCTTTCCGTTATCAGCATCCCCTGCGCCTCGCCCGAAAAATCAATGCCCGTAGTCTTGCCGAAATTAAACAGCTCGAGATAATCGTAAAACGTTTCCGTCCCCAGCGCAAGCGCGATATCCGTAAAGCAAGGATTGCAGCTGTTGTTGAGCGCTTCCGCCAATGTTTGGTTGCAATGTTTTCCGTTCGCGTGATTGCTCCAGCATTTTACCGTTGTACCATCCACCGAGCGCGTTCGGCTGCTGCTGAAAACATGCGTTAAGGAAAACGCGGACCCGTTCCCCTGCAGGTATTCTTCGATATTGGCAGCCGCCGTTATGATTTTAAATGTAGAACCCGGCTCATAAATATCTGAAATCAAATTATTGCGCGAAAGTTCGTTCAGTAATTCCGGATCATCTCGCGGAATATCGTTCAGATCGTAACCCGGATATTCCGCCATTGCCAAGACGTCAAAATTATTCGGGTCCAAAACGATGCACTGCGCGTTTAGCGGCGAATATTGCGTATATACCTTTTCCAAAGCGGCCTCCGCAATTGCCTGTATTCCGTAATCCACCGTCAATTGCACGGTGAGGCCGTCGGCAGCCGGATAATAGAAAACTTCACCGTCGATTTCCGCACCGACCAGATCGGTTGGATTGGCAATTTCCCCGTTGACCCCCGCGAGGTACTGATCATAATATTTTTCGAGTCCGGTCAACCCTATGTTATCTGTCGACGTAAACCCGAGTACCCTGCTGAGAGAACTGCCAAACGGATATATGCGGGTATTATCGCGGGCATAATATACTCCCGGCAAATCGAACTCTTCCAAACGAATGATCTGATTCTTGTCTGCATGGCGCACCGCCGTAATTTCGGATACTCCTCCGGATATGAGTTTTTCATACAGGAGATCTCCGTCCAGCGCAAAAATCTCTGCAAGGGTGATTGCCGTCTGCGTTTTATCTTCCACCGCATTCGGGCGTACAAAAACCGAATACGACGACTGATTGTCTGCCAAAACGACCCCGTTCGCATCCACTATTTGTCCGCGAGCCGCAACGATCGGGATTTCCCGAGTCCATTGCGAAAGCGCGCGACCGCGCAGTTTTTCTCCCTGCAGGATCTGCACATAAAAAAATCGGGTGAAAATGAGCAAAAAAAGAAAGGCTATTACCGCACATACGGCAAATAACCTCTTTCGTAAAACAGTTGCGGAATAGCCCGCATTTTTTTTCGACTTTAATTTTCCGATCTTTGCGACCTCCGCGCCGATGATAAAAATTCCGGCTGCCCCGAGGTTCAAATTCCCTCCGCCAGCCGGAATCTTTCGTAAACTCTTTTAATTGGTAAAGCGCATCCCGTTTTCGTTGCCCCACCGTATGATGGTTTCTTCGGAAGTTGCCGCGTCAATATCGTCTGCCAGCTGTTCCGCCTGCGCGATCGTGCTGCGAAGCTGTTCTTCGTATGCAGCCGCCTCACTGTCAAGCGTTTTAAGCACGCTGGTATTCACGATGATCAGCGCCAGAACGACAACCACGACCACCGCATAGATCGCCATCAGCAATTTCCCTTTCGCGGTCATGGAATATTTTTTCTGCTCTTCCACAACCGTCTGCTTTTCCTCACGGTAAAGCTCGGAACGGTATTGAATGGTCGTTGCCGTCGGCTTGAGGTCTTCGTTCGCCTCTTCGGCATAGAACTGTTCAGCCTCTTCCGGATGCTCTGTCTGCGGAGCAAAAACGGGCTGTTCGAATTCGACTGCCTGCTGCGGCATCGCAAAGGTTTCGGCCCGCGCATTCAAGGGCGAATCGGCACGGAAAATATCTTCCGTAACCCGTTGATGCCGAAATTGCGGAACTGCCTGTTCCTCCGTCCTTTCGGGATACAAAGTCGCACGCGCATACGCTTCGGGCGTATCGTATATCGGCTGCTCGAACGTCTCAGGCGCGGATGCCCCCATAATATCTTCCGCTTTTTTTAAATCGGGATTGATAAGTTTCTGATAGTTTTCAGAAATGCGTGCATTGAACTTGAGCGCTTTCTGTTCTTCCGTCATCGAAGCAGGCTCCGCCCCCCCGCTGAGTTTGCCATAAGCTTTCAGCGAGCTTTCGGATCTCTCGTTCGTATTTTCTCTTTCCAATACAGGAAGCGCCGTAGCCATAATACCTTTCTCCTTATCTATATTCTCAAACTTTTTCCGCTATACGCAATTTTGCGCATTTTGAACGTGAATTTTTTTCAGTTTCTTCCGATGAAGCCGTCAGCGGCTTGTGCGTAATGAGTTCAATCTCTTTCTTTTTTCCGCAAACGCAGACGGGCAAACTCTTATCGCAAATGCAATCGCTCGCCAAGTCGCGGAAAACATTTTTTACGATCCTGTCTTCCAACGAGTGAAATGTCAGGACACAAATTCTTCCCCCCTTGTCCAAGCGGAGAGTCAAATCTTTGACCGCTTGTGCAAGCCCGTCCAATTCGCCGTTTACTTCGATTCGAATCGCTTGAAACGTCTTTCTGGCGCAGGGACCGTTTTGACGGAATTTTGCAGGTATGCTCTTTTCGACGATCTCTGCCAATTCTCCCGTGGTTTCGAATTCTTTCTGCTCGCGGCGCTTTACAATATTTTGAGCGATCCTTGCCGAAAATTTTTCCTCGCCGTATTTTCGGATCACTTCTTCCAGCGCCCTTTCCGAATACCCGTTTATTACGTCTTTTGCGGAAAACGGCGACTGCCAGTCCATTCGCATATCCAGCGGAGCATCTTTCATATAACTGAACCCGCGCGACACTTCATCCAACTGAAAACTCGAAACGCCGAAATCCAATATCACCCCGTTCAGCTTATCTATTCCCGCCTCTTCCAATGCTTCGGAAAAATTTTTAAAATTGCTTTTATAAATAGAAAAGCGACCGGTAAACGGTTCCAAACGTTTCTTAGCCGCCGCGATCGCACTGTCGTCAAGATCCGTGGCGATCAGTCTGCCGTCCGGAGCAGTCCTTCGAAGGATTTCAAACGAATGACCGCCGCCGCCGAGAGTTCCGTCGAAATAAACTCCCCCGCTCCTTAAATTGAGCCCGTCCATGCATTCTTCCAGCATGACCGGATTGTGTGCAAATTCAATCATGCCTTCGGCCTGTTGAGCGCATTTAATTTTGCAAAAACGCTGCTCATGTTCAGTTCCGAATTCTTCCGGGCGAATTTTTCAGCAGCTTCGATCCGTAAATACGCGGCCGCGCCGGTAATGACGATCTCTTTATCGATCTTCGCGTATTCTTTCAGCTCAGAAGGGATCACTACACGGCCCTGCGCATCCTCCGTTACATCATAGACCATGCCGGTAAACATCGCGATCGCATTCTGCGTTTCTTCATCGAAAAAAGAGGCTTCCCCGAATCCGTCCAATATCTTTTGATATTCGCGCTGCGGCATGACATATATGCTTTCACCGGGCCCGAAAGCGAGTTTATAATCCGCCCCGAGTTCGCCTTTGAACTTGGCCGGAATGCGTATTCTGTTTTTATCGTCCAACCGATTGTTGAACCTTCCGTTAAAAGAATACATTTCCCGCTTCCCCGTCTAATGATGTATACATTATAACACCACTTTTGACCACTGTCAACCACTTCCAACCATTTTTTATTGAATTTTTTTAAATTTTGCGCTCAAAAAAACCTATTTCAGCATTATTACGAACATATGTTTACGTTAATTCATCGTTTCAAACACACTTTTATTCTTTTTTGCCCCGCTTCCCATAAAAAACAAGCCGTTTTTTACTGTTTTTCGATCATTTTCCGAACATATGTTTGCAACAATAGCCAACCGACGTACGGTTGCCGCAATTCCGTCAAATACGGGACACGCAAACCACGATTCAATTTTCTTCCGCAAAAACGAATAATGCGTACATCCCAAAACCACGGCATCGAATTTCCCTTTCGGAAGATGTTCCGCGAGAGGAATTTTTTCTAAATCGAAAATATTTTTTTCCACGGCACCCGCCAATTCCTGCGGACAATATGGAATTAAATCCGCCGCGGCAGAATATTCGGAAAGCAGCTTTTCCATCCGTTCGCTTTGCAAGGTCGCGCGGGTAGCCAGCAACAAAACTTTCCCGCCCGGAAAGGAGAGCGCGGCCGGCTTAATCGCAGGCTCGATTCCGACTATGGGAAAGGTATACTTCTTGCGCATTTCTTCGACGCATTCCGCCGTAACGGTGTTGCATGCAATAAGAGCCGCCTTGATCGGATAACGAGAAATTTCCGCAAAAGCTTTTTCCGCCAAAAAACATATCTCGGCATGCGGGCGATTTCCGTAAGGCGCATTTGCGTTGTCTCCATAATAAATACAGCGTTCGCCGGGAAAACGTTTGCAAAACTCGCCAAGAAGAGCAAGCCCACCCACGCCGCTATCGAAAAAAGCGGTAAACTTTTCTTCCATTTTTCCCTCCTGAAATTTCTTTATTCGGAAAATATATGAAAAAACGGAAGATTAAATTACACTTTTCGGCAAAAAACAGTTTACAAGCAAAAATTTTTATGCTAAAATAGCTGAGATATTAAATGAGTAACCATTGAAAGGAGAAGCAAAGTGCCGAACATCAAATCCGCGAAAAAGCGCGTAGTCGTTACCGAAAAGAAAAATTCTCAGAACAAAATGATAAAATCTTCCGTAAAGACTGCCATTAAAAAGTTTAATGCAGTCTTGGCCGCAGGCGACATCGAGGCGGCGGAAAAACTGTTGCCGGAAACCGTTTCCGTAATCGATTCCGCAGCGTCGAAAGGAATTCTCCACAAGAACAACGCGGCGAATAAAAAATCCGCATTGGCGAAAAATCTCAACGCCTTGAAAGCGGCTCCGAAGCAGGCCCCTCAGGCAGCGGCCGCCGAGCCGGCTGTAAAGGAAGAAATTCAGCCTGAAACGGCCCCTGTCGCCGAAGAAAAGCCTAAAAAGGCCAGAGCGAAAAAAGTAAAGGCCGACGCAGAATAATTTCTTTTTATCCTATTCGAACCATTCAAAAAGAGCGTTTAACAGCGCTCTTTTTTCTTTTGTCTTTATTAATAATTCGTGCATCTTTGTCTTGTTTTCACAAATCCTTCAAAAATTTTAAAAAGTTATCAAAAAATGCTTCAAAACAGTTGTATTTTTTGCCTGTTTATATTTATAATATTTTTGGTTTAAAATTACTAAACTCAAAGTTTAACGCTTCACCTTATATAAAAGGATTATAATATATGTTGTTAGGAACAAAAATCAGAGATCTTCGCCTGCAGCGCAATTTGACGCAGGAAGAACTTGCGGACCGATGCGAACTTACCAAAGGATATATCTCGCAGTTGGAGAACGATTTGACCAGTCCGTCGATTGCGACTCTCGGAGATATCCTATCCGCCTTGGGAAGCTGTTTCAGCGAATTTTTTAAAGACGAAAAAGACGAAAAAGTCGTTTTCAGCGAAGCAGATTACATCGAGAAATCGGCGGACGGTACGGTAAAAAGCTGGCTGGTCCCGAATGCGCAAAAAAATCGTATGGAACCGATTTTCGTCCGGCTTTCCCCCTTTTCTTCCGCCGGAGAAGACATCCCCCATACAGGAGAAGAATTCGGTTACGTCATTAAAGGCTCGATACTTTTGACCTTGGGCACAAAGAAATATGACTGCCATGCCGGAGAGAGCTTTTATTTTACGGCAGATAAGGCGCACGGCATATCGAATGAGACCGATCAGACAGCGGAGTTCCTTTGGATCTCTTCTCCCCCGAATTTTTAAAAGCCGGCTTAAGGCGCAAAATATACGTATAGGAAATTGATAACTATGGCTGAACTGAAAAAAAGTGAAAAGATCATTGAGATCGTAAACGTTTCCAAAATCTTCGATGAAACGGCTGCTGTCGAAGATGTGAACCTGTATGTTCGAAAAGGAGAATTCATCACATTTCTCGGGCCGAGCGGCTGCGGAAAAACCACGACCCTGCGCATGATTGCCGGGTTTGATATACCCACGTCGGGCAAAATTTTATTGAACGGAAAGGATATCACCAATCTCCCCCCGAACAAACGGCCCGTCAACACCGTGTTCCAGCGGTATGCGCTATTCCCTCACTTCAATATTTATGACAATATTGCATTCGGCCTTAAATTGAAAAAGATCCCCGTTACTTATGTGAACGACAAGGGCGAGACTTATACAAAGCTGCAAAAACTGACCCGCAAAGAAATCGACGAAAAGGTAAAAAACGCACTTGCCGTCGTGGATCTGGAAGGTTTTGAAAAGCGCAGCGTTTCCACACTCTCGGGCGGGCAGCAACAGCGCGTGGCCATCGCCCGCGCTATCGTCAACGAGCCGGAAATCCTCCTGCTGGACGAGCCGCTCGGCGCACTCGATTTAAAGATGCGAAAAGAAATGCAAATCGAATTGAAAGAAATGCATCGCAAATTGGGGATTACATTTATCTACGTTACGCACGATCAGGAAGAAGCTTTGACAATGAGCGACACGATCGTCGTCATGAAAGACGGACGCATTCAACAGATCGGTACCCCTACAGAAATTTATAATGAGCCGGCAAACGCTTTTGTTGCGGACTTCATCGGAGACAGCAATATTCTGAACGGAACCATGGTCGATAAATTTACCGTTCGCTTCTGCAACCACAATTTCCAATGCGTGGATGATTTCGAAAAGAATGAAAAAGTCGACGTTGTCGTTCGCCCCGAAGACATCGAAATGACGGATAAAGAAAACGGGATGCTGAGCGGCCGCGTGATCAGCGTCGTTTTCAAGGGCGTGCACTATGAGATAACCGCTATGGTCGGCAGGTCCGAAATGGTGATCCAAAGCACGCAAAGCCGCGCCGTGGGAGACATCATCGGCATGAATATCGCGCCGGACAATATCCATATCATGAAGAAGGAATTTACCGTCAACAAATACGACGGCTATATTTCCAAAAAGAATACCGTTATATTCGGCGACGGCAAATTCGATTGCGACGTAACGCAGCTCTATCCCGGTTCGCACCTTGACGAAGAGGGTTATCTGATCACTGCGGACGGTGAAAAAATCGATCTTACGGACGTTGACGTTACCGTGGAAGTCGGCTTGCAGAGTATTGAAATCAGCGACAATGCAGATGAAGGCGGCGCTCAAGGCCATATCGTTTCTCTGATCTACAAAGGCGACCATTATCAATACATCGTCCGCACCGAAGAAAATGAGGAGGATTATGTATTCGATTCGGAAGACTTGTGGAACGAAAACGATTTCGTAAGCGTAAAAATCAAACCGGAGAATATCCGGCTGCAGCTGAAACAGGAGATGAAACAAAATGGTTAAAATTCATTTTTCACGCAAACAGTTATGCATTCCGTACGGCCTGTTTCTGGCGCTGTTTGTCGTAATCCCCATGCTGCTTATTCTCTTCTATGCTTTTACCGAAACGGTCGACGGAACGATACGATTCAGTTTTGCGAACTTTCTGAATTTTTTTACAAGCACCGCAAAACTTTCGACGTTGCTGATGAGCTTTACCATCGCCATAATCTCTACTGCAATCTGTCTTCTCATAGCCTATCCCCTCGCCTATATTTTGGCGCGCAGCAAATTCAAAAAGAAAAATGTTTTGCTCATGCTCTTCATTATGCCTATGTGGATCAATTTTGTATTGCGCATCACCGCACTGCGCGAACTTCTGGATCTGATAGGCTTGCTCGGGACGGACAATTATTTGAATACCATTATCGGAATGGTGTACGATTTTCTGCCGTTTATGATCCTGCCCTTATATACCACGCTTGAAAAGCTGGACAACAGCTATCTGGAGGCGGCCGCCGATTTGGGGGGGAATAAATTTACGGTATTTACGCGCGTTACTTTCCCCCTGTCCATGCCCGGCGTCATTTCCGGGATCACGATGGTATTCATGCCTTCGATGACCAACTATGTCGTATCCGACACGCTCGGAAACTTTAATATTACCATCCTCGGAAAACTGATCGATCAATATTTTACGACCTATGACAATTGGCATATGGGATCGATGATTTCCATTATATTGCT
Source organism: uncultured Clostridia bacterium (assembly GCA_944368795.1). Lineage (GTDB taxonomy): Bacteria > Bacillota > Clostridia > Christensenellales > Borkfalkiaceae > Borkfalkia. The sequence continues at coordinate 12,022 of CALVXE010000140.1, forward strand.
CGTCATTATTTTTCTGACCATGCTGTTGACCGGCAGATTTAAAGACGAAAACCGCGACGCAAGAGGTGCGAATCTATGGTAAAAAAAATATTATCGATAACACTGTGCGTGCTTATATTGGTCTTTATTTATGCGCCGATTTTATTGCTCGTCGTATACAGTTTTACCCCTTCCAACGTGATCGGCAGGTGGGAAGGTTTTTCTCTTGCGCTTTACGGTCAACTGTTTCGCAATACGGAAATCATGCAAATTTTGTTTAATACCATATGGCTCGCGCTTGCGGCGGCCGCGTTGTCTACCGTCCTCGGTACGGCCGGCGCCATCGGTATTTTTTACAGCCGCCGCAAAGTCGCAAAACCTTTGCAAGCAGCATCGCAGATCCCCGTCATCAATGCGGAGATCGTAACGGCTATTTCCCTTGCGCTGCTTTTTTCTGCCGTGCTTCTGTATCGCACTTATTTTTCGCTGATCATCGGACATATGGTCCTCTGCACCCCTTTTGTAGTCTTATCCGTATTGCCGAAGCTGAAACAAATGGATTCCAACACTTATGAAGCGGCTCTTGACCTGGGAGCAAGCCCCGCGCAGGCTCTCTTTAAAGTCGTCGTGCCTCAAATATTTTCCGGTATCCTTTCGGGGTTTATGCTTTCGATCACTTTGTCTTTGGATGACTATATTGTAACGGCGTTTACCAAACCGCCTATGTTCGACACGATCAGCACCTATGTGTACAACGCGGTCAAAAACGGGACCAACAGTTCTACCCCTGCCTTGCGCGCACTCTCTGCACTTATCTTTGTCGTCATGATCGCCATAATCCTGATCATCAACCTGCGGGCAAGAAAACCCGCCGCAAAGGAGACTTCAAAATGAGAAAACAGATCCTGTCAACTGTTTTGGCGCTATGCCTTGCGTTTCCTTTTCTCCTCCTGCTTGCAGGCTGTGCCGCCGAGACTTCTTTGATATTGCGCGTTTATAACTGGGAAGACTATATCAGCGAGCCGACTGAAAACGACAGCGAATATGTAGACCTTATTTCCAAATTCGAAGAAGAGTACGAGGAAAAAACGGGGCAAAAAATCACAGTCGAGTATTCGACCTTCGGTACGAACGAAAATATGTACAATGAACTGCAGATCAACCCCGGTTCGTACGATCTCGTCTGCCCTTCCGATTACATGATCATGAAGATGATCTCAGAAGGAATGGTCGAGGAATTTTCGCAGGACTTCTTGACCAACAGCAACTATGCGAAATATGCGTCTCCGTACATCAAGGATCTGTTCGAAGAAAAAGGCTGGACAAATTATGCCACCGTCTACATGTGGGGAACCATGGGGTATGTGTACGACCCCGAACTCAGCGAGACCATCGAGGAAGATCTTTCCAGCTGGAGCGGCATTTGGAAAAAGGAATACGCCGAAGTCGCTACGATTAAAGACAGTGTGCGCGATTCTTATTTCCTCGGCGTAGCCGTCGCCTACCGCGAAGAGCTTATGCAATTGAAGGAACGGTTCGAGCAAGGCTCGATCGATGCGAAAGCCTATAACGATGAAATAACGCGCATCATGAATCTGACCGACGAGGAAACCCTTGAAAAAACAAAAGACGCCCTCATTCAATTGAAGGAAAACTTATACGGCTTTGAAGTAGACAGCGGAAAGCAAGATATGATTGCCGGCCGGATCAGCATCAATTTCGCCTGGAGCGGCGACGCCGTATATACTATGGACGACGCCGAACCGTACATCGACGAAAACGGAAAAGAAATACCCGGAATATATCTGAATTATATCGTACCGGAAGAATGTTCGAACATTTGGTTTGACGGCTGGGTGATGCCCAAAGGAGCGAACACGGAATTAGCCGAAGCGTTTATCGACTTTCTGTCCGCCCCGGAAAACGCCGTGGAAAACATGAATTTCATCGGATATACTTCCGCAATCGCCGGAGACCGCGTCTTTGAAGAAATGATCGATTGGTATGACGAATCCGCCGACCCGGAAAACCGCGGAACCGACGAAGACGGAAACGCGCTCGTCGCATACGATCTGAATTATTTCTTTAACGGCACGAGCGACGGAGAGTATGAAAACGGCGACTTTATTATCTATGTTTCGGAAGAAAGCGCCAAACGGCAGATTTCCGCACAATACCCTACCGAAGACGTCCTCACCAGAAGCGCCATCATGCAGCATTTTGATGACGAAACGAATGCCTCCGTCAACGAAATGTGGGAAGAGGTTAAAGGTTTGCCCATTCCCCTTTGGGCATATATCGCGATCGCGGCGATTATAGTCTTGATCCTCGTTGCCGCGCTGTCCTTCGCTTATAAAGGCAAACGCCGGAATGCAAAAGTCAAGAAAGGATATACTGTATTGAAAAGAGGGGCTCAATAGAGCGTCTCTTAACCCTTAAACGGAGAAATTCATGAAAGATCTGATTATCATAGGACAGGGCCCTGCCGGCATTTCAGCGGCGCTATACGCCGTACGCGGAGGCGCGCCCGTTACGATCATCGCCAAAGACGACGGCGCGCTGGCAAAGGCCGATAAAATTGAAAATTATTATGGATTTGAAGGCGGCATTTCCGCACGAGAATTAATTGCACAGGGTAAGAAGCAAGCGCAAGCCATCGGAGCGCGCCTATACAAGGATGAGGTATGCGGCATTGAATTTGCTGAAAGCGGGTTTACCGTTAAAACAACATCCGGCAAAGAATTGAACGCAGGGGCCGCCATCATTGCCTGCGGCATTTCGAGAAATGTTCCTCCGATCCGCAATATCGAAAAATTCGAAGGCAGCGGCGTAAGCTATTGCGCAATCTGCGACGGATTTTTTTTCCGCGGTAAAAAGGTCGCCGTTATCGGAAACGCCGCCTATGCGCTGAGCGAATATAGGGTCCTGAAAAATATTATTCAAAACGTTACAATCCTGACGGACGGACTGCCCCCTCTCATCGATTTCCCCTCTTACGACGATCGAAAAATCGAAAGTTTTGAAGGGAAAAATTCACTGGAAGAAATCCGTTTTGCAGACGGTTCTGCCGAAAGGTACGACGGCGTATTCATCGCCTGCGGGTCGGCCGGAGCATTCGAACTTTCTAAAAAACTCGGTCTTGAAACGAAGGACAATAAAATTATCGTAAATGAAAGAATGGAAACCAATATTCCGGGCATTTATGCGGCCGGCGATTGCGTTCCCGGGCTGCAACAAATTGCAAAGGCGGTATTCGACGGCATGATAGCGGGCGTTGAATCGCTTAAATTTCTGAAAAAACACGATTGATACACAAAAAGGAGTGGAAAGCGCACCACTCCTTTTTAATTGAAATTATATCATTTATGCCACACATAGTACTTTATTTTTTAGCATTTATTTAAAATCTTCCCATAACCTGACAGCTTTTTCGATATCTTTATCCTCCGCCTCCCTGCAACATGCGTACGGAAACGGAATTTTCAACCGCTCGTATTTCTCTTCGCAGAGCTTTCGAAAAGGCAGAAATTTCACCTTCAGCGACGGATCCCGCCGCAGAACAATCCTCCTCAGACTTTGCAGCTTTTCTATTGAATCGTTTTTGCCGGGAACAAGCACATTTGTAATTTGCAACGATTTCCCCTGCCGGCAGCATTCTTTAAAAAACTTTTCGTATGCGGATAAATCGTCCGTCTCTTGGTTTTTTACGTCGCAAATTATGCCGTCGCACGCGGCAATCATTTCTGCGTCAACGATCTGCCCGTTTGTTTCTACGCAGACATTAATATTTTGCCCGTGCAGCGAATCGACGAGTTTTAAAAGGAATTGTTTTTGCAAAAATGGCTCGCCCCCCGAAAGCGTAACTCCGCCGCGCCGAAAATACGGTTTATAGCGAACGATCCTGCGCACAAGCGCTGAGACGGTAACCGCCTCGCCCTTTTTATACAAAGTTTCCGGATTGTGGCAGAACGGGCAGCGCAAATTGCAGCCGCTGAAAAAAACGACACAGCGCAATCCCGTTCCGTCTACCCCAGACCCGCAATAAACGGAATCTATGTATCCGAGGCAATCATCCTCAGAGGATTGCGCGCCGTTATTGTACTCAAACTCTTGCATGATAGGTTCTCTTCAGCACTTCGAGCTGATGCGCCTTGGAAAGCTTATGGAAGTTTACCGCATATCCGGAAACTCGGATCGTAATATTCGGGTACTGTTCCGGATGTTCCATCGCCGCAACAAGTTTATCACGGTCGAATACGTTTACGTTCAAATGGTGAGCGCCCTGCATAAAGTAACCGTCGAGCATATCGGAAAGATTTTCGACGCGCGAATCGTCATTTTCGCCCAGAGCGGAAGGAACGATCGAAAAGGTGTTGGATACCCCGTCCCGACAGCAACTGTACGGAATTTTCGCCACGGAATTTAAAGACGCGAGAGCACCGCTCATGTCTCTGTTATGCATAGGATTTGCGCCGGGGGCAAAAGGTTCCCCTGCCGCACGGCCGTCGGGTGTGGCGCCCGTCTTTTTGCCGTAAACGACATTTGAAGTTATCGTCAATACCGAAAGCGTATGCACCGCGCCGCGATATGCCGGCGTCTTTTTCAATTCATCCGAAAATTCCTTGACTAGATCCGCCGCAATCGCGTCGACCCTATCGTCATCGTTTCCGTATTTCGGGAAATCGCCCTCGATCGTAAAATCGGCAATAATACCGTTTTCATTATATATCGGCGTAACTTTTGCGTATTTGATCGCAGAGAGCGAATCGACGGCAACCGATAAACCGGCAACGCCGCATGCCAAAAAACGCTCGACTTCGGTATCGTGCAGCGCCATTTGTATCTTTTCGTACGCATATTTGTCATGCATATAGTGGATCACGTTCAGCGTATTGACATACAGGCGGCACAGCCATTCCATATATTTATGGTAAGCTTTTCGCACCTCGGCGTAATCGAGAACGCCTTTAAAACTTTTCCCGGCAGGAGCAAGCTGATTTCCGCTCTTCTCATCCTTACCGCCGTTTAGCGCAAGCAGCAAAAGTTTTGCCAAATTGCAGCGAGCGCCGAAAAACTGCATTTGTTTTCCGATCTTCATTGCAGAGACGCAGCAGGCAATTCCGTAATCGTCGCCGAAAATCGGGCGCATCAAGTCGTCGTTTTCATATTGAATGGAATCGGTATCGATCGAAACCTTCGCACAGAACCTCTTAAAAGGTTCGGGAAGTTTTTCCGACCACAGCACGGTAAGATTCGGTTCGGGCGCCGCGCCCAAATTGTATAAGGTGTTTAAGATGCGAAAAGACGTTTTTGTAACCAAAGTTCTTCCGTCTTCCCCCATACCGCCCACGCTCTCCGTCGTCCAAGTCGGATCGCCTCCGAATAAATCGTTGTATTCGGGCGTGCGCAGCTGTCTGGTGATCCGCAGTTTTATTACAAAATCATCGATCAGTTCCTGCGCCTCTTTCTCCGTCAGAATACCGTCCGCGATATCGCGCTCAATATAAATATCGAAAAACGTAGAGACTCTGCCGAGGCTCATCGCCGCTCCGTTTTGCTCCTTGATTGCCGCAAGATACGCAAAATACGTCCACTGGATCGCCTCTTTCGCGTTTTGTGCAGGCCCCGCAATATCGACCCCGTATAAAGCCGCCATCTCTTTCAGTTTTTTCAAAAAGTCGATCTGCTTATACAATTCTTCCAGCGTACGGATATTGTTTTCATCCATCGGCTTTTCGCTGTATGCGCGTTTATCTCTCGTCTTTTCCTCGATCAGCCTGTCTACCCCATACAGCGCCACACGGCGATAGTCGCCGATGATGCGTCCGCGCCCGTAAGCGTCGGGCAATCCGGTAAGCAGGCCGGCATGGCGCACCGCCTTCATTTCATCCGTATAGACATGAAAAACGGCGTCATTGTGCGTTGTCTTATAGCTGAACTCCGTTTCGACCAGATCGGAAAGCTTATATCCGTATGCTTCGCAGGCCTGCCGCGCCATCCGGATGCCTCCAAACGGGTTTACGCCGCGTTTTAAAGGCGCATCCGTCTGTAACCCGACGATAATCTCTTTTTCGCGATCGATATATCCGGCGGGGTATGTCAGCAACGAAGAGACGCGGTCCGTATCGATATCGAGGACCCCTCCCTTTTCGCTCTCCTCCTTCAATAAGGAATTAACCTTTTTCATAAGATCGCTCGTGCGTTCGGTGGGGCCGCACAGAAAATCGCTCCCGCCTTCATACGGCGTATAATTTGTTTGAATAAAATTCCGCACATCGATCTTATCCGAATAATCGCCCGCTTTAAACTCTCTGCACATAACAACAGCCCTCCGTTTATGATTTCAAAGAATAAAAAAACCTGCGCAGTCATAGATAACTGCCCAGGTGGTCGGCGGATCCGCTTTTCGTTCCCCCGCAGTTCCCTGCTTATCCACCAGTCGCGAAAAGCGCTATAAAATACAATATCTTGTATCTACGTTCGGTTTTTACGTGTATATAGTATATACCATCCGATTCAATTTGTCAACGATCGCACGCAAAGTTTTTAAAAATTTTCACAAAGTTCAATTTTTGAGTTTCTCTTTTTGAGACAGCATTGCAGATACATCTCTTCCGCCCTTTTCGCGAAGACGTCCAAGGAATATTTCTGAACGAAAAATCTGCACTGACGAGCCATTCCCTGCACATCGGACCTCACCAAAAACTGTTCCAATTTATCTTTAAATGAAGGATAGTCCGTGTACAACCATCCGTTTACGCCCTCTTCCACGACCCCGCGCAAACATGCATCTTCCCGGCAAAGCAAAGGAATACCGCAGGCAAGCGACTCGATATATGTCAGCCCCTGCGTCTCGCTTGTCGACGCACACACAAACAAATCGGCCGCAGCGAGACAAGCGGGAACGCTTTCGGAAGGAATCATTCCTAAAAAACAGACCCGATCGCGCAAGCCGCCTGCGCATTCTTCCAATGTTTTGCGAAACGGTCCGTCTCCGGCTATCAGCAAAACAATATCTTCGCGGCGCAACCGCCCCACGTATTCGATCAATTCTTCCACGTTCTTTTCCTCCGCCAACCTGCCGAGAAAAAGCAGTTTTTTCCGCCCGTTTGCAAACGAATTTATTTGCCCGGCAATTTGTTCCCCTCCATGCTTCCCGCGAAATCTTTGCAGGTCCAATCCGCTCGGAAGAACAAAAATATCTTTTTTTATGCCGTATTTGACAAGCAGGTCATATATCTTTGCCGAAGGAGCGATCACCGCGTCTGCCTTTTTCAGCTGTTTTTGCGTGAACTTCTTTGCGGCATAAGCGCAAATTTTCCGCCCGAACGGCAACAGGTAATGCGCATATTCCTCGTAAACAGTATGATATGTATCGATCAGCGGAATACGGAGCGCAGCCGCGATTCGCCTGGCCGCCCCATAGGTACTGAATTCACATTGTGAATGAACGATATCCGGCCCCCAACGCAAAATTTCGCGATATGTTTTACCGTAAAATCCGAAACGGACGCGTACGGTAGGATATATGAATCCTGCGCCAACAGACGGCAGATACCACACCCCCTCCTCCTTTTTTTCTTTTTTGTTTTGGCAAAGCGTTAAAACGCGTACTTCATGCCCCCTCTCCTCTAACCCGCGCTTTAAATTGAGCACCGAAGTAACCACTCCGTTGATCGTCGGAACGTAAAAATCGGATGTTATCAGAATTTTCAAGCAGCCGCCCTCCATAATTTTTTTAAATTGTAATCCGGCGGCATTAAAAAATAATAAAATAAATATAAATTAATTATAAACTTTCCGTTTACATTGCATATATTTATACGCTTTGCTTTAAAACCTATCATAAAAGCAGGCGCCGCTTCGAAATGCGAAGCGGCGCCGTATCCATTTCTGATCTGTTTACAACAGCTGTTTTCTCTGCTCGCCTTCATCGAGAGGCGACAGATATTTCGGCGCAATATCGAATACGGTTACCGCGCCTGTTTTACCTTCTTTATGCATGCGATACACTCCCCGCGCGTAAGCGACGAGCACGCTTGATGTAAATTCGGGATTGCTGTCCAGCTTTAAAGAGAACTCCATGAGGAATTTGCTGTCTGTCTCTGATTTCCCAGAGCGCAAAACGAAGCCGCCGTGAGGGATCCCGCTATGATTTTTCTGCAATTCTTCTTCGGAGATGAAATGCACCGTCGTGTCGTAATCGGCAAAATAATTGGGCATCTCCTTGATTTCTTTTTCGATCCTCTTCAGGTCAGCGCCTTCCTCGGCGACGACAAAGCATTCACGCGTATGCTTCTCTCGTGTAGAAAGCTGCGGATTTTCTCCGTTGCGCACGCGCTCGAGCGCGCTTTCGACCGGAACTGTATACTGCCGCGCATCCTTTACCCCCGCAACGCGGCGGATCGCATCGCTGTGCCCTTGGCTTACACCTTTACCCCAAAAGGTATAGGTGTTCCCATCCGCAAGCGCCGCCCCGAAATAAATGCGGGCAAGCGAAAACAGTCCCGGATCCCAGCCGATGCTCATCGCGCCGATATGCCCGGTCTTTTTTGCCGCCGCATCCAGCGCTTCAAAATATTCGGGAATTTTGGCATGGGTATCGAAACTGTCGACCGTGTTGAACAGCTGAACGATTTCCGCAGATTGTACGGGCAAATCAGTCGCACTGCCGCCGCAAAGTATCATTACGTCAATTTTACCGACATAATCTTTCATTGCCTCATATTTTTCGACGCGAACGGGAAGAACCGTCTTTACCGCGGAAGGATCCCTGCGTGTAAAAACCGCCGCAACTTCCATATCATTATTTTGCGCCGCGGCTAATTGTACGCCCCGGCCGAGATTGCCATAACCGACAATACCTAAACGTATTTTTTGCATACTACTCCTCTCTTTAAAAAATTAAGCCGCAAGAGAGTCGGGATTATCCCGACTCTCTTGTTAAATCTTCATACGATCAATTTCATTCCCTTCGATATCTTTTAAGACCAATTCGCCGCGTTCTAAAACGATATAGCTGTGCGCCGTATTTTCTTTCGGGAGCGAAACCGACCCGCAATTTGCCACAACGACATTCCCCGCTCTTTTTAAAAATCCTGTATGATAATGGCCGTAAATAAACGCATCGCCGCAATTTTTGGGAAGATTTTGGATGCTGTAACGATCTCCGTGCTGCAAAAATATCTTCTTTTCATCGAGATACAATACAGCCTCGCTGACAAAATCAAATTCGGAGATCATCGTATCGACATCGCTGTCGCAATTTCCCTTTACGACCGTTAACACCGCAGAGAGCGGATTCAGGAGCGCGGCCACCCCCATAGGGTCGTACCCTTCGGGAAGCGGATTCCGCGGTCCGTGATTGTATATGTCGCCCAACAAAATCAATTGTTCCGCATTTTCCGCACGGTATCTTTCAAGCAGTTTTTTTGTATAATATGCCGATCCGTGCAGATCGGAAGCGATCAAAAGCTTCATAAAAGGCTATCCTTTAGCGAACGCTGAACTTATATGCGGTCGTATAGTGGTAGATCTTATTTTTTTCGAATATCGCATCGCCGAGAGCCGCATATTCGGGGCAATTTACGCCGTTTGGAATAAATTGCGTTTCCATACAGAAGCCATAATTGCGGTTATAATAACCGGATTTACCGTTTTGGCTCAGGCCGTTCCCCGTGTAAAGCTGCACGGCGGGCATATCGGTAAACACCTCCATAGCGATGCCGCTCTTCTCGCTTTCCGCATCTGCGATCTTCGCATATACCCCGGCCGGCTTATTGCAGACAAAATTGATATCGTATCCGCCGCCGTAACGGATATCATCGTCATCGGTATCGCCGATCCTTTCTCCGATACGGTGCGGCTTTCTGAAATCAAAGGGCGTCCCTTCGACGGCCTTGAATTCGCCGTGCGGGATTAAAGTTTCATCCGTCGGCGTTACGCGATCGGCATCGATCTGCAAGAATGTATCGAGTACGTTGCCCGAACCTTCTCCGTCAAGATTGAAATAGGCATGGTTGGTAAGATTGATAGCGGTCTTTTTATCCGACATAGCCGTATATTCAATTTTGAGCTCTCCGCCCACCAGCGTATATTTTACCTGAATACTTAAATTGCCCGGATAATTTTCTTCCCCGTCAGGACTGACCGTAGTTAATGCAAGCGTATTGCCGTCTGCCCCTTCGAAAACATAATTCCAAAGTTTTTTATCGAATCCGTTTTTCCCGCCGTGCAGATGATTGCCGCGATCGTTCTGATAAAGCTGATATTCCTCCCCGTCGATTACGAGATGCCCTTTCTCGATACGATTGCCGTACCTGCCGATCAGCGCCCCGAGATACCCGCCGTTGCGTTCATATCCCGCCACATCGCTGTACCCCAAAATGACATCTACGGGGGTTCCGTTTTTATCGGCTATTTTCAGCGATTGAATAATGCCGCCGAGATTGAGGATGGTTGCTTCATTTTTTCCGTCTTTTAGCTTGAATGCATATACGGTCTTCCCGTCCGACGTTTTGCCGAAGACATTCGCTTGAATCATAATACTATCTCCCTTTCAATTTTTTATGTTCATAAAAACGAAGCCGGATCTCCGTTTATCAGCCGATCAATTCATCCATCTGCAGGCAGATCGCCCCGGGAAGCCGTACATGAGCGCTGAATACATTTTCAGCCCCGAAGACTTTTCCCATCGCCTCCGTATAACCCTGCACCTCGCCGTCTGCAAGGTAGGCAAGGACCGTACCGGCAAAACCGCCGCCGTGCACGCGCACCGCCCCGTCTTTAATGAGGCGTTCCGACATATGTATCGCCAGCGTTACAGGCTGCTCGCTGCTGCCGGGAACAAAACAGTTCTGCAGACAGTTTAAACTGCTCACGCCCGAAGCCGCCACCGCGCCGAGAAATGCGGAAACATTCCCCTCTTTCAGAGCGCGCGCAGCGCAGTCGACGCGTTCATTCTCTTCGAAATAATGAAATGCCCGTAAAATCGCCCTTTCGGAAACTTTTTTGCGAAGCTGCGGTATCGCGTCAAAAAAGCGGGCATATTCGACCTCACGCAGGACTTCTTTGCCGAAAAACGAAGCGACTTCGCGCATCTCCGTTTTAATGGCCGCATAATGGTCGGTCAGCGCAGCGTGCGACCCTCCCGTATTCGTGATGACGAGCGTATATCCTTCGGGAGGCAGCAATCCTTCGATTTTCGGCTCGGCAGGATTCTCAAAGTCTATTTTATTGATACCGCCGAGAGAGATACCCGACTGATCCAGCAGCCCGCACGGCTTACCGAAATATACATTTTCGGCATATTGCGAAATGATCGCCTTTTCAACCTTGTTCAGCTTTCCGCCCAGATAGAGAACATTGAGAATTTCTGCAATCAAAAGCTCAAAAGCGGCCGAAGAAGAGACGCCCGCGCCGCGGAAAATCGAACTTTCGGAATATGCAGTAAACCCGCCGACTTCATACCCGCGGTCTGCGATCCCTTTTACGACCCCGCGGGCAAGCGCAATGCTCTTCCCGTATTCGGCCGGATCGACCGCAAGATCTTTTACGTTAAATTCAAAAGGAGGAAAACCTTCCGATTGGATATGGATCACGCCGTCGTCGCGTTTTTTTACGGCAGCGAGGATATCGCAACTGATCGCCGCGACGAGAACTTTGCCGTGATTATGGTCGGTATGATTGCCGATTATTTCGGCTCTGCCCGAAGAAGAAAACCAATACTGCGGTTTTTCTCCCACGCCCTTTTCAAAGCGGTCGGAAAGCGCGTTTTTGCGCGCGATAAAACTTTTTTTGCTTACATCGCTTCCGTACAAGTCTTTCAACTGCATATACTTTTTACCTTTTCGATGAATTTTCTTTTTCTCCCGAAAAACGGAAGAAGGGAGAACGTTTCGTTCTCCCTTTATTATACCATTAAAAGCCGCGATTGTAAATTGTTTTTTTCATTTATTCTGCGGAATATCCGGAATACTCGCAAAGCCTTTTGCAAGATCCGCATCCGTCGGGATCGTATCCGCCATTGTTCCGTCATTGTAAGCCTTATACGCCGACAGGTCAAAATATCCGGTACCCGTAAGCCCGAACAGGATCGTCTTCTTTTCTCCCGTTTCTTTGCATTTAAGAGCCTCGTCGATCGCCGTACGAATCGCATGGCTGGATTCGGGCGCGGGAAGGATCCCTTCCGTACGAGCGAAGTATTCCGCCGCTTCGAATACTTTGCTCTGCTCGACGGCAACGGCGCGCATATATCCGTCGTGATACAGTTCGGATACAATGGGGCTCATGCCATGGTAGCGCAGGCCGCCCGCATGGTTTGCCGAGGGCATAAATCCGCAGCCGAGCGTATACATTTTTGCCAAAGGCGTGGTTTTGGCACTGTCACAAAAATCATATGCGTACCTGCCGCGCGTCATGGAAGGACAGCTTGCCGGCTCGACGCCAATAAAATCGATGTTGTTTTTCCCTGCGATTTTATCCCCCATGAACGGAGCGATCAAACCGCCGAAATTGGAGCCGCCGCCGCAGCAACCGATAATGATATCCGGTTCTATGCCGTATTTTTCCATCGCGATCTTACACTCCTGTCCGATAACGGACTGATGCAAAACCACATGGTCGAGGACGCTGCCGAGAACATAGCGGCAGGAATCGGATGTAACCGCCTTTTCCACCGCCTCACTGATCGCGCAGCCGAGCGAGCCGCCCGTTCCCGGAAATTCTGCCAATATTTTTCTCCCTGCGGCGGTCGTATCGGAAGGCGAAGGGATCACCGTTGCGCCGTAAGTACGCATAACCTCTTTGCGGTAGGGTTTCTGTTCGCTGGATACTTTTACCATATATACGGTAAGATCCAATCCGAAATATGCGGCCGCCATGGAAAGAGCCGTGCCCCACTGCCCCGCACCCGTTTCGGTCGTGATCGATTTCAATCCCTGCTTCTTTGCATAATAGGCCTGCGCCGCCGCAGAATTCAGTTTATGGGATCCGGACGTATTGTTGCCCTCGAATTTATAATAGATCTCCGCAGGCGTTCCCAAGGCTTTTTCCAAGCAATATGCGCGCACCAACGGCGACGGGCGATACATCTTGTAAAACCCTCGAATCTCTTCGGGGATTTCGATCAGAAGATCTTTGCAGTTCAGTTCTTGTTCGATGCAATCGTCGCAAAACACGGGACGCAGATCGTCCGCCGTGCAGGGCTGCAACGTTGCGGGATTCAAGAAAGGCGGATGTTGCTTATTCATCGCGGCCTTCAGATTGTACCAAACTTTCGGCATCTCATCTTCGGAAAGATAAATTTTGTACGGGACAGTTTTTTTTGCCATTTTGAGCTCCTCCTCTTTTTTATTTTTTGTACGCAAAAAAACACGGTTCTACTCGCTTGGGACGAATAAAACCGTGTTGCCACCCAAATTCACAATACTAAATAAAATAAGTATTGCCTCTTTACAGGTACTATCATACCCTCTTTCTGTAACGTGAAAGCCACGTCGGAAACTACTCGAAAAACTTTCGCCCCCGCCCTCGGTAATCCATTCACTCTGCGTCAAACTGCCTTCATCCCACCGCCGAAGACTCTCTGAAAATTTGCTGTAGCAGGCTACTACTTTACCTCATCGGTTTTTTCTATCTTAGCACAGTACAATCCTTTTGTCAAGAAAATTTTTTTTAAAAAATAAAAAAATTCCAAAAATTTTTCAGAGAAGTTTCGGACTCCCATTACAAAAAACGAATCGAAGTCCGAACACAGGCACAAACTATCGGCAGTATGAAAAAAAGGATCTTCATTCCGCTCAGCATTTTGCTCTGCATCATTCTTTCATTCATGCCGTACTTGACCGGCTGTCATTGTCCCGCCGCCAAAGCGCTGCCCGAAGAGAAAAAAATTATATATCTGACATTTGACGACGGGCCGACCGATTCGACAACGCCGAAAGTTCTCGACATCCTGTTTGAAAAAAAGGTGCGCGCCACATTTTTTGTGATCGGAAGACAAATCAAGACACGTGAAAAAATCCTGCAAAGGATCGCCGACGGCGGGCATATGATCGGAATCCACTCTTACTCGCACGAATACGATAAAATTTACGCCTCCCCCGAAGCATTGCTCGAAGATATCGGACTCTGCCGCGATGCTATACGAAAAGTTCTTCCGGCCTTTGACGGACATCTGTACAGGTTTCCCGGAGGATCTTTCCTCTGCAAGCAATACCGGGAAACCGTGCTCGGCGCCGGCTTTCGGTATTACGATTGGAACGCTTCGGCGGACGATGCGGTTTATCCATGCGCCTCCCCGAATGAACTGTACGGCAATGTCGTTCGGTCTTCGGCCGATAAAAACCAGGTTATTCTGCTTATGCACGACGGCGTAGGCTATAAGTCGACCATAGCCTGCCTACCGAACGTCATCGACTATTTTCTGAACAAAAATTATATCTTCGACGTACTGCAATAACAAAAAAACGATCGGATAAATTCAAGGAGGAAAGAACGGGACTATAAACTTACAGCCCGCATTCCTCCGCAAGTTTTCGGAAAGCCGGCAAAGACCTGCGGATCATATCGCGCGAAACGCAATAGGCTATGCGCACATACCCTTCGCAGCCAAACCCGTCTCCGGAAACGAGAAGCAGATTGTATTTTTTTGCTCGCTCGCAAAAAGCGTCGGCATCCTTTTCCGGAGCCTTTACGAAGAGGTAAAATGCGCCGTCCGGCTGAACGCATTCGAAACCGTATTCACGCAGCGCTCCCGCAAGCAGATCGCGGTTCCCTTCATATACGGATATATCGGACGAAATGCCCTGACAACGCGCGATCAGCTTCTGAAAAAGAGACGGCGCGCATACATAGCCGAGTGCCCTGCCCGCCCCGCAAACGGAAAGGTATAACTCTTTCGCGCGATCCGCGGAAGGATTCACGAAAATGTATCCGATCCGCTCGCCCGGCAAAGAGAGCGACTTCGAATAGGAATAACAGACGACCGTATCACGATAGTATTTCGTCAAATAAGGAACTTTTACGGTGCCGTAAACGAGCTCACGGTACGGTTCGTCGGTTACGAGATAGATCGTTTTTTTGAATGCGCGCGATTTTTCCCGAAGCAATTCCGCCAATTTTTGGATCGTCTCTTCTCCGTATACGACGCCGCTCGGATTGTTCGGCGAATTAATGAGGACGGCCGCAGTCCTTTCTCCGATCGCTTTTTCCAAAACATCAATATCGATCTGGAAGGTTTCGGGATCGGACGGAAGAGCCGTCAGCTTCGCCCCCGCAGTTTCAGCAAATACTTTATATTCGGTAAAATACGGCCGGAACGTGATCACCTCATCTCCGGCATTGCATATCGCCGAAAGGGTGATCGTAAGCGACGCCGCCGCGCCGCAAGTCATATAAATATAATCGGGATCGGAAGGCACCCCGTGCGCGGCATGAATATAATCCGCGATCGCTTTACGAACAGAATAATCCCCCTGCGCCGAAGTATAACCGTGCAGCTCGGTAGGATTTTCCGTTTGCAAAAGAGAAATCAACGTATCCTCTACGACCTGAGGCGGATTTACGCTGGGATTTCCTAAACTGAAATCATATACGTTTTCAGCCCCGACTTCACGCGCTCTCTGTTTTCCGAATTCAAACAATTCCCTGATCACCGAGCGTTTGCTGCCCAATTCATACATGCGTTGATTCATATATTTACCTTTACTCTCCTTGCAAATCTGTTTTTCCGAAATTATATCATAAAACAACAAATTATTCAACAGGATAGAGCACAAACTGCTGCCGCAATACAGAAATCTTTTCTTTTATGCACAATCCCAAATCCTTGACAAAATTTTTTGAAACCTCTATACTTTTTAGGAAAAATATTCGGGGAGGGACTCGGACATGGACGAAGAAAAAATCGTACAGTTGCTGGACGAAAACAGAATCGAAGATCTGCAATCGCTGCTTGATACCATTCCCCTCGAAGAACTTGCCAGAATTTTGGAGGGGTTGGACGGCGATCGGCTCCCCAAATTATTCGATTGCTTAGATAAAGAAGTTGCCGCCGATGTTTTCGTTCTGCTCAACCGTGATACTCAAAAACGAGTTTTAAAAGATTTCAGCGACGTAAAACTGCAGTCGGTTACCGACGAAATTTTGGATGACGACGTAGAAGAACTCCTCGAAAGCATGCCGACAGACGTCGTTCATGAAGTTTTGCTGAAGGCGACGCCCGAAAACAGAAACGACAAGATCGTCGAAATCGTCAACTATCTCGAAGAAAAAAAGTTTTCGCAATTAAAGCCTCTTTTGGCGGAATTGGAACCTGCCGACCTTGCGGAAATTTTTTCGGAACTGAACGAAACGGATCTGCCCATCGTGTTCAGGCTGCTCCCGAAGGAACTTGCGGCGGAAACATTTGTGGAAATGAACAGCGCTCAGCAGGAGTTGCTGATACGCTCTTTCTCCGATAAAGAACTGAAGCTGATCCTTGACGAATTGTTCGTCGACGATACCGTAGACCTCATCGAGGAAATGCCCGCCAACGTCGTAAAGC
This sequence comes from uncultured Clostridia bacterium, assembly GCA_944368795.1. GTDB lineage: Bacteria > Bacillota > Clostridia > Christensenellales > Borkfalkiaceae > Borkfalkia. The sequence goes on from CALVXE010000140.1 coordinate 28,547, forward strand.
GCATCCTTCTGCAGGCGGACAGCGAAACGAGGCGGGAAATCAATGAGATCCTGAAATACCCGAAAGACAGTGCGGGCAGTCTCATGACGACGGAGTGTATTTCTCTCCGCGCCCACATGACTGTACGGGAATGCTTCGAAAAGATCCGAAAAGAAGCGATCGATAAGGAAACCATTTATACCTGCTATGTAACGGACGACCAAAAAACGCTGTTAGGCATCGTAACGGTAAAAGATCTGCTGTTGCACAGCTATGACGATAAAGTAGAATCTTTTATGGAAACCAACTTTATCTTTGTCGACACCCAGGAAGACAAAGAAGAAGTGGCCAATTTGCTTTCCAAATACGACTTGCTCTCCGTTCCCGTCGTCGACCAGGAAAACAGGCTGGTAGGCATCGTAACAGTCGACGACGCTCTCGACGTCATTACGGAAGAGGCAACGGAAGATATCTCGTATATCAACTCCGTTACCCCGTCGGACAAACCGTATCTCGAAACAAACGTTTTCAGCATCTATCTGCATCGCATCCCCTGGCTTCTTATCTTGATGGTCAGCGCAACATTTACGGGTTTGATCCTCAATACCTATGAAACAATGCTCTCCACCCTGCTTGTTGCCTGCGTTCCCATGGTCATGGGAACGGGCGGAAACGCCGGCAGCCAGGCATCCGTAACCGTGATCCGCGGCATGGCGCTCGACGAGATTCGCCCGCGGGACATCTTGCAGGTGATATGGAAAGAACTCCGCGTTTCTATATTGATCGCCATATCCGTCGGCATCGTATGTTTTGCAAAGCTTCAATTGATCGACCGTTTGATTTTCGGCTACGATTATACGTTGATCTATTCGCTTGCCGTGGGCGTTGCGATAGCCTTTGCCGTTATCGTAGCAAAAATCGTCGGATGCTGCGTTCCTATATTTGCAAAAGCGATCCGCATCGACCCTGCCGTATTCGCCAACCCGTTTATCACGACGATCACAGACGTACTTTCTCTGTTGATATTCTGCGGCGTAACGCTCGGGTTATTCAATTTAGGCGTCGTTTGATTGTTTTATTTTTTTAATACCGACAGACAAAAAGCGGGCGGACGATCGTACGATCGTCCGCCCGCTTTTTACTGCTGTATTTCAATCGAAATCCCCCTCTATATCAACTCGCAGAGCATCATCAGAATCGGAATAGTCAGGATACATAAAATCGTATTCATCAAAGTCGCCGCGGCCGCCGTTTCTCTGTCTCCTTCATACATTTCGGCAAAATTTAACGCGCTGGAAGCGCTGGGCATCGCACTTATTACATAAAGTGCAATGATCACAAACCGATCGAGAGGGACAATCAAATCGACCAAAAGCAAAACTCCGAGCGACAGTAAGGGCGAAAGGACCAACTTTACAAATGCTACCAAATACACCTTCACATTATTGACCAAACTGATCAGTTTCATGTCCGCAAGTCTTACGCCGAGAATGATCATCGAAAGCGGCAGCGTCATATCCCCGAGATATTCAATCGGCGTCATGACCTGCTCCGGGATCACGACATTGCAAAAAAAGAAAGGCAGCGCAATGATCACGGCAATCGTCGGCGGATTCAGTATTATTTTGAGCGGATTTATCCGCTTGCGATCTCCCGTTATGGCAAATACGCCAAGCGTCCAAGTCATCGCATTGAAAGCTATATTGTAAATTACCGTATACAGAACCAAGTCGGAATTTCCCGGAAACAGCATCTGCATGACGGGAATCCCCATGAAGCCAACGTTGCCCAGGTATGAGCAAGCCACGCATGCCCGCTTAGACGCTTCTTCTTTACACGCGTGAAAAATCAGCCTCGCCGAATAATATACGAGCAGCTGCAGCACTATCGCAAACAAAATCACCCAGGCAAAATTTTTCAGCATAGATGTCTCGAACGTTTTATTAAACAGCGATGACATCATTAAAAAAGGCTGCGAAATATACAGCAGTAAAACAGCCAATACGCCCGCCGCTTTATCCGGCAGCAGCTTCGTCTTTCGCAAAAAGTACCCGGGAATTGCCAATACGACAATTATCAGCACATTGATAAACGTAGACAAAAAATTCATAAATTTTGTCTTCCTTCTCTCACCTTGTTTTTATCTGCGCATTATTTTAGCGGCGCGGAGCAAAGAAGTCAATCAAAAACATCCGCCTTATTCTATTTTTAAGCGGAAATTCAGAACATTATTTCTCCGATTCAGATAAATAATTTAAAAAGCCAAGACATCCTTCCTCTATATCTTTGTATGCGGCGGCAAAATCCCCGGTATACCAAGGATCGGCAATATCGCGCGGCCGAGCACTGAAATCCAACAATCGAAAAACCTTACCTTTCGGGTCGCCGCCCGCTATCCGCAAAACCCCTTCCGCATTCCTCTGCTCCATGCAGAGAATATAATCATATTTTTCATAATCCGAAGCGCAAAACCGGACCGCCCGCTTTCCTGTACAGTCGATCCCGTGCTTTGCCAATTCTCTTTTTGCCGGCGGATATACGCCGTTGCCCTGTTCCTCGGAACTTGTACCCGCTGAAGCGATAAAGAAATCCTCATTCCGCCCCGCACGTCGTATCATATCTTTCAGGATAAATTCACCCATCGGCGAACGGCATATATTTCCCAAGCAAACAAACAAAATTTTGAACATATATTTCTCCTTTTCCGCTTTTACGGAATTCAAATCCGCCGATCAAACGACGGATCGCCCGCCGCTCTCCTTGTAGCGGCATTATTCGAACTTTATATCGGACAAATAATTGCAAAACAGGCAAACGCCGTTTTTTATTTCCTTTGCCGAAGCATAGCGCATAAAAGCCAATTTATCCGTATGTGTTTGATAATTTAATTCACCTGAACAGCAAAAAGAACATTGCAGTACTGCAATGTTCTTTTTTGGTCGAGGTGACGGGACTTGAACCCACGACCTCTTGGTCCCGAACCAAGCGCGCTACCAAACTGCGCTACAC